>JAPUKF010000083.1 GCA_027295805.1 Acidobacteriota bacterium
CCGGGGAAGCGTTGCTGGGCTGGCTCAATTGCACGGTCCGGCTGCAGGCCGAACCGCCGGTGGACGGCAACCGGCTGTTGCTGGACCTGGCCGGCCGCGTGGGTGAGCGCCTGGATCATGATGGCCTGGAAATCGCCCATCTCAAGATGACCCTCGATTCCCGCGACAGCGGGGGGTGTCTCGCGGTTGTCAGTCTGGTGGGCAACGGGCGGGAGCCCGACCTCAGGGAGTCTCTCCTGGACATGGTGTCCGGTGGAACGCTCATCCTCAACCTCCGGGCCGAGGCTGATCCGGGCCTCCTCAAGACCCTGACGGAAGAGGCACTGGCCGCGGCCGCTGCTTCAGCCGGCGGTTTGAACCTGGAGATCGAGCACCTTGAAAGGTTCAGGCCGGCCCGGCCTGTCCCGACGCACAGGCTCACGGTGGCATGATGGGCCGGACGAGCCAGCCGGAGGATGCGCGCGTCGTTTATTGCAACTGCACCTACGCCAAGGTGGTTCCCGAGGATGTCAAGACGGAGGTTCTTACCCGCCTCAGCCAGTCCGGGGCCGCCTTTGATGCGGTTGCCGACCTCTGTGAGATGTCGGCGCGGAAAGATCCGGCTCTCGAGCGGATCGCGGCCGCTGGACCGGTCCGGATCATCGCCTGCTACCCACGCGCCGTGCACGGCCTTTTTCGTGCCGCCCAGGCCCCCCTGGCCGGTGAGCAGGTCGAGATTTTCAATATGCGTGTTGCCGCGGCAGTGGACATTGTCCGGAAGGCTCTGCCGGTAGCCGTGCCGGTGAAGGGGAAGGCCTGATGCCGGTCCTGGCGCCCGCCGCCCTCCGGGTTGTCCTCTATGAGGGGGAGGGAAGCGCTCCTCTGGATCCGGGACAGCGGCTGGCCGCCCTGGCGGCCCTCCTGGCGGCCGGGTACCAGGTGACGCGCGTCGTGGCCGGCGGTATAGTCACACCGCCTGACAGCGGTTCCCTCCTGGTTCTGGGTCAGTTCCAGGGTGGATCGCCGCCGCCCCCGGCGGAGGAAGGGCGGGACGGGCACCTGGAAGTGCGCGATGTCACCGGCAGCAGTGGAGCCCGGATAGTGGAAATTGTGGAAGAGGTCCGCACCGGGCTGGGGGTTGAATCGCCCGGTTCCTGGACGCCGTGGTTCCCGGTGATCGATTATGAACGCTGCACCAATTGCATGCAGTGCTTGAGCTTCTGTCTTTTCGACGTCTATGGGGTGAATGGCGCCAGCGAACTCACGGTGCAAAATCAGAGCAACTGCAAGACCAGTTGCCCGGCCTGCTCACGGGTCTGTCCCGAGGCAGCCATCATGTTCCCCAAGTACAAACAAGGGCCCATCAACGGCGACGTGGTCCGTCCCGAGGATCTCCAGAGCGAGTCCATGAAAGTTGATATCTCTGCGCTGCTGGGAGGAGACATCTACGCCTCGCTGCGCCAGCGCCAGAAGACCGCCCGCAAGCGCTTTTCCACCGAGCGGGATGAATCCAAGGCCTTGCTGGAGCGCAAACGCTGCCTGAAGAAACTTCAGGAGAAACTGGATATTCCCGACGAGGTGCTCATGACCCTGCCGTCGGTGGGGGATATCCAAGATCGCGCCCGCCGGGCGAAAGAAAAACATGCGAAGCGCATGGCGCGTTCCCAGACGGTTCAGGACCAGAAGCCGGCGCCCAGCGCAGACGATTGGGGGATCTGAGATGGTGCTTCCCAAGCTGGCCATGCGAGCCTGGCGCGGCAGCGACGCCCGCCTTCTCTGGAAGCTGGGCTACAACTTTGGCTACAAGGGAATGCGCTCGGTGCAGCGCTTCAAGAAGCGGCTGAAACATGGCCAGGTCTTTCCGCCATTCCTTTACATCTCCATCATCAACAGCTGCAATCTGCGTTGCACAGGCTGCTGGGTGGACGTGGCCGCTCCTATGGAAAAAATGAGCCTATACGACATGAACCGCCTGGTCACCAATGCCAAGGAGCATGGCAACAGCTTCTTTGGCATTCTCGGCGGCGAGCCGTTCATGCACCCCGAGCTCATGGATCTGCTGGCCGCACATCCTGACTGCTATTTCCAGATTTTTACCAATGGCCAGTTCATCACGCCTCAGGTCGCTGCCCGCCTGCGTCAACTGGGCAATGCAACGGTCCTTATCAGTGTGGAGGGGAGCAAGACCGTCAGTGATGAGCGGCGCGGCGGCAAAGATGTGTTGAACAAGACATTGCGAGGCCTGCAGATAGCGGTTGAGCACCGTCTTATCACCGGCGTGGCGACAAGTGTTTGTCGCAATAACTTTGACGACCTGGTGAGTGAGTCATGGATCGACCAGCTCATCGATCTGGGGGTTCTCTACTGCTGGTTCCACACCTACCGGGCCGTGGGACCCGACCCATCTCCCGACCTGGCTCTGACCCCGGAACAGGTTGTCGCGGTGCGGCGCTTCGCTGTTGAGATGCGGAACCTCAAGCCCATCGCCGTCGTGGACGCCTACTGGGATGACCAGGGGCGGGCTCTTTGTCCGGCTGTGACAGGCATCAGTCACCACATCAGCCCATGGGGCGATATTGAGCCGTGTCCGGTGATTCAGTTCGCCAACGAGACTATTCGTGATAACGATGGCGACCTGTTCAAGACCATGACCGGATCGGCCTTGTTAGCCGATTTTCGGGAAACGGTGGCCGGCACGACCCGGGGATGCGTCGTGCTGGAGCAGCCTGCCTTGCTCAAGCAGATTTTGCAGCGCAATGGCGCTCACGACACCACCGTCCGCCATGCAGCTCTTGCGGAACTGGAAGCCATGTCTCCCCTCAACAGCCAGCATAATCCCGACCATGAGATCCCTGAAAAGCACTGGCTCTACCGTGTGGCCAAGAAACACTGGTTCTTCGGTTTTGGCGCCTATACCTAGCAGACCGACCAGGCCCGGTGGGCGGCATGGCCGTCCCACCGGGCAGAGGTGATGCCTTGAGTCAATCCTACGACACGCAACTCGCAGACGCGGCGCTCACCACTGGCACCGCTCCAGGGAGAAGTGCTCCCGAGCCCATCAGCTTGCCTGCGCGAGTACCGCGACAGCGTTACAGGCGTACCCAGTCCAACATCCCCGATGACGCCGCCGTGCGGGATCATTTGAAGCGGGCGGTGGCAAGGCACGTGCAGCAGGAAAAGGTCGTGCCCCCTCTCTCTCTGTCCGAGCTGCGTGACCATGCTCTGGCGGTTATCCGTGAGACCGGCGTCAATGCCATCTACGGCGATTACCTGAGTGTCCTGGTGAACAACGAGGCCTGGAAGGATGACCTGGCAAGGATCCCCTATGAAAAGCGTCTCTTCCTCGTGCCCAAGTGTTTGCGGGTGGAGGAATTATGTCCGGCGCCTTTCGATGAATTCGGGTTGTTGTGCAAAGAATGTGGCCTTTGTTCCCTGCATGATCTGACCGTGGAGGCGGAACGCCTTGGATATGCCGTCCTGGTGGCTGAAGGCTCGGCCCTGGTGACCAAAATGGTCGCCACCGGCAGCATCGAAGCCATCGTGGGCGTGAGTTGCTTGAATGTCCTCGAGAAGTGCTTTCCCCACATGGAGGCGGCTGCCATTCCCGGCATCTCCATCCCCCTTCTTCAGGATGACTGCGTCAACACCACCGTTGACATCAACTGGATCTGGGATGCTCTGCACCTGACAGCCGCCGATAAGAGTTACCGGCTGGATCTGGATGCTCTCAAGACCACCGTGTCAAGCTGGTTCGACTGTGAGTCCCTGGCCGGGATCATGGGGGAAGCGGAGGGTGAGACCGAAGAGATCGCGCGGGCCTGGCTGTCCAGGGCCGGCAAGCGCTGGCGCCCCTACCTGAGCACCTGTGTCTACATGGCCCAGCAAGGCGAAGGGAATGAGGTGTGCGATGCGCCGCTGGATCTGAAGAAGCTGGGGGTGGCCATCGAGTGCTTCCACAAGGCTTCCCTCATCCATGATGACATCGAAGATGGTGACGCGGAGCGCTATCAGGAACAATCCCTGCACATGGAGTACGGATTGCCGGTTGCTCTGAACGTGGGGGATTTTCTCCTGGGTGAGGGGTATCGCCTGATTGGCGAGATCAAGATGGCCGCGGACATTAAGGTCGAAATGTTGCAGACCGCCGCCGCAGGTCATGTCATGCTCAGTCGCGGCCAGGGTGCCGAACTCTGCTGGGCGCGGGCTCCTCGACCGTTATCATCCCTGGATGTCCTGCAAATATTTCGCCAGAAGACGGCGCCGGCGTTCGAGGTGGCTCTCCGCCTGGGGGCTCTTTACGCCGGTGTCGATCGGGACTCCCAGGCGGTCCTGAAGACCTACAGTGAATCTCTGGGGATCGCCTACCAGGTGCGGGATGATCTGGATGACTTCTCAGGCGAGAGCGATTCCCATGATCTGCGGGATCTCAGGCCATCCCTCCTGCTGGCTATCGCCCACAAGCGGGCCAAGAAGGGAGAAGAGAAACAACTCCTGGAAGCTCTCTGGAAACAGGAACGAGATTATGACGATGTGGCCGACCAGGTGCAGCGGATCTTCCGGGAGAGAAGTGTCGTGGAGAAGGCGCGGGATTTGCTTGCGGCCTATGAAGAACAGGCGGTCCAATCCCTGCGGCCTCTGACCTCGCCAACTCTCAAGGGGCTGTTGCGGCGCGTCATCGGCAAGATCTTCGGCCAGCCCACACTGGAAGGATATTGCAGTGAGTTTGAGGCTCGAAATGCTGCAGGTCGCGCGGCTGGCGCCAAAGGCACTGGGTGAGGCCAGCCGGCAGGTTCTTGCCTATCTCCAGGACCAGGTCACGGAAGATGGCGGTTTTGCTGATCGCCGGGGCAACAGCGATCTCTATTACACAATCTTCGGCCTCGAAGGGCTGAGGGCTTTCCAGGCCCCACTACCAACTGCTCGCGTGAGCGCCTACCTGCGCTCCTTCGGGGTCGGTGAGGGTCTGGATCTGGTTCATGTGGCCTCCCTGATCCGTTGCTGGGCATCCCTGCCGGCAGGCAGCCTGGATGAGTCGACGCGTCAGGCTCTGGGATGCCGACTGGGCCGTTTCAGGACACCCGACGGCGGCTACGCCCTGGATCCTTCGAGCTCCCAGGGGACCATCTACCACGCCTTCCTGGCCTACGGCGCCTGCCAGGATCTGGGTCTGCCCGTGCCGGATAGAGAGCCCCTCCTGGCTGTGCTGCGACGTTTACGGACCGACGACGGCGCCTACGCCAACGAGGCCATCATGCCCATGGGGACGACCCCAGTGACCGCTGCCGCCGTCACGCTCATGCGACAGATGAGTGAAAATGTGGACCCGGGAACCGGCAGGTGGCTCCTTGAGCGGGCCGCCGTCGACGGTGGGTTCTTCGCTCTTCCCGGGGCGCCGGTGCCCGACCTGCTCTCCACGGCCACGGCCCTGCATGCTCTGGCGGCCATGGAGACATCTTTTCAGATGGTGAAGGAACCCTGCCTGGATTTTGTCGATTCGTTGTGGACCGGCAAAGGCTTCTGCGGGAACTGGTCAGATGAAGTTCCCGATGTGGAATATACCTATTATGCTCTTCTGGCTCTTGGGCATCTCAGTCTCTGAGGGTCGAGGGCCACGTGACAGCGGGTCTGACCGGTGACATGAGAGAGAATCTCGCCCATGAGACGCTGGATCGGGCGCTGGGGGAACTTCAATCCGCTCTCCGGTCGGAAGGCTGCTGGGTGGGCGAGCTCTCCTCCAGCGCGCTTGCCACGGCGACGGCCGCGTGCGCCCTGGAGTTGCACCGGCGGGCCGTGGTCCGCCGGGACGGGGCGCTCGGGAGAGGGGAGTCCTTCCGTGCCGCCCTGGACTGGATCGCGGCGCATCAAA
>JAPUKF010000084.1 GCA_027295805.1 Acidobacteriota bacterium
ACCACGCCCAGACTGTAGATGAGGATGGACTGTTCGGACGTGACATCCCGCGTCAACCGGTCCAGCTTGCCGTAGGTCCAGCCGAACAATTTATAGACGAGGTAATAAAAAGGGATGGACAGAGCCGCCAGGCGGTAGAAGCGAAAGGCATAGCGGCCGCATGAGCCAAAGTACCGGGCCACGGAGAAGGGTGTTGACCCAAGGACGAACTGCGCAAGAACACCTCCCAGCAGGAACGTCCAGGTGAGGGCAAACAGGACGCCAGCAACCACCAACCCGGGGAACCCGCGCCATAGTTCGCCGGACGCCCAGGCTTCGTGGTTGTCGAGGAAAGCACCTGCCCCCATCACCGTGGGCCGGAAGGTTTTTTCCATCCCCGTGGCCGCTGCGTTGTACTGGCCGTACCAGCCCATGTCAAAGCCATGGCGCATTTCCTCGCCGGCGCGGCTTGTCTTGAGAGATTCGTGCAGAGATGAGGTCACAACCCAGGCCGCCGGCAGGGCAATGATGAAATTCAGCAGGAGCAGACCGACCATGAGCTTCCCGGCCCGGGCTGTGGTCACCAGGCCACCGCTGCAAGCATTCAGGATGATCTTCATGCACTCACCCCTATGAGAAAAAAGCGAAGTTCCACAGGAGATCCTGCATCCAGATCATCCATTTGGAACTCCACTTGACCGCGGGAAGCCGGTCGGACGGCTCCCGCAGGAGACTATTGTTGGTGACATTCAGATCCAGCATCAGCTTGTGTTCGGGATCCACCACGGCATAGGCGAGCTTCGCCGGGCGCTCTTCCACGAACAGCTTCCAGCGCGCCGCTCCGTCCCAGGAACGTTGAGCCGTCGAATCATCCTCGAACACCATGAGCAGATCCACCGGGAAGACCCCGCCGCCCAGCCGGCGCACCACCACTTCCGTGCGATAAAGGGTCGCTGGGTCTTCCGGATCGTCCGCCCCGGCATCGCTCTCCGGGATCATCACCGGGCCGTTCTCCCCTTCCTCATACCCCTTCAGAGTGACCGGAACACTGGCCGCCGAATCGACGGCGTAGTCGAAACTGACGGCATCCCGGTAGACCTGGTCGAAGAACCAGTCCAGATCGCGGCCGCTGACCTCCCGGGCGACGGCCATGAAGTCGTCAGGCGTCGGGTGGCCGAAGCGATAGCGCTGAAAGTAGGTGGCCATGATCGGCTGCATGGTTTCCCAGCCAAGGGTCCGCTCCAGGGTGGCGAGCCAGAGAGCGGTCTTGCTGTAGGTGATATCGCCGGCGCTGCCGGGATGGTAGAGATAGGTTGGCGTACTGGGATTGTCGGTGGTCGCCGAAAGCCGGTAACGGTTGACCCGGTCCAGCCACCTGTCCACCTTGACGCCGGGAAAGACCACCGGAAAGAAACCGCTCTGGCGCCTCCCCTTCCCCGGCGGCTGCAGGTAGCGGCGCACCAGTAGCCTGTCGCCGTAGGCCGCGTCCAGAGTTCGCAGGGTGGAATAGGTATTGAGTCCCTCATCCAGCCAGGCGTCTTCAAACTCGTTGTTGCCCACCAGGGCGTACCAGAACTGGTGTCCGGCTTCATGGACCGTCACCGACTCGGGAGAGTCGCCGCCCAGCGGATTCCACCGGCGCGTTCCGCCGGTGAACAGGGTCGGGTATTCCATGCCGCCGGCTCCACTGCCATAGGCCGGGTCGACGATGGTGACGTGGTCGTAAGGGTACGGCCCGTACCAGGTGCCGTAGAAGTGCAGGGCGGCCCGGGTGGCGGCAAAATAGCGCTCGGCCTGGGCCGCGTGCTCCGGCTCCAGGATCAAACGCATGGCCACGTCAGGCAGCTCTTCGGAGGTGAAGTCGGCCTCCAGGACCTGCGCCGTGGGGCTGGCAACCCAGGCGAAGTCGTGGACATCGGCCTGCTGAAAATGGTGCGTGACCATCTCGCCGCAGGGAGTAGGGGCACCCTGCTCCCTGCCGGTGGCCCCGACGGTGAAGCCGGCCGGAACGGTCAGCTTCACGTCATAAACGCCGTAGTCCGAGAAGAACTCGGTGGCCGCGTGGAACTGGTGGCAATTCCAGCCACCGGCCTGAAAGACACCCAACTTGGGGAACCACTGGGCCATGAAGAAATAATCACCGCGATAACCGGTACGGGCAAAGGTCCGCGGTATGCGGGCGTGCCAGGTGACTTCCACCCGGATGGTCTCACCCGGCTGAACCTCACGGGGCAGAGTCACCACCAAAACGGTGCGGTCCTCGGGATTGCCGTCGTCGGGCGAGGCGAAGCGGGACGCATCCAGGAGATTCGTTCCGGAGGCAAGGGCCTGGTCCGGCTCCTCCCCGCCGGCCAGGAGCCGAATGGAGTCGACTTCCATGTAACTCCAGTCTTCGGGCCGGAGGTCATCCTTCCGATCGCTGCGACCGCGCAGGCGGTCCTCCAGCATCCACGTGCTGTGGTTGTTGCGCCACGCATTCCAGTAAAGATGGAACCACAATTCCGAGGTGGCCTCGTTCTGGATGTTCCTCCAGGAAATCACCTCCCGGCCCAGAAGTTCTTTTTCTGCCGGGTTGAGAGTGGCCTGGATGTCGTAGCTGGCATTGCGCGGTGAGAGGGCGGGAGCGGCCACCTCCGCCGCCTGAGCGAGCCCGGCCCGGGGGAACCAGAGACTGCAGGCCGTGATCAGGAAGCCCGCCAGAACGAAGGGGATCCCGCGCGACGGGCGGGTCAAACTCTTTGCCGGGAACAACAAATCAGGCCACCTCTTTCCCGCATACCCCTGCCGGCCCTATCACGGTCGGTCCGGGCTGCTGCCCGCGCGGCTGCCCGAAAAGGCGCTGCACGGCTGCTGTCAGCCTGCCCCCGCCGGAAGATAGCGCGTCCTGCCAGGTTTATGCACGCCATGACGAATTTTTGCTCCCGAAAGGCGTACAATGCGCCACTCTGCCACCTGACAATGAGAAGACCAACCGCGCTGGAGGTGTGACCCATGCGTCGTAGCCTTGTTCCAAGCCTGTCCACAAGGGAGCGGTCCCGGCTACCGTGGTGCCTCCTGGGCGCCCTGCTCATGGCGGGCACAGTCCACGCCGACCCGCCTGCTCCTCCTCCTTATTATGCCGTGAAAAATGTCACGGTGGTGACCGGGACAGGCGATCCCCTGGAAGGGGCCACCGTTCTTCTGGCCGACGGATTGATCGAAGCCGTGGGTCAAGGTGTCGAGATCCCTGCCGACGCGTGGGTGATGGACGGTGAAGGCCTCACTCTCTATCCGGGATTGGTCGATGCGCTCACCACCCTGGGTCTTGCGCAGGAAGAAGAGAGCGGTCAGGGTGCCCCCTCCGGCGGGCCGTCCCCCGGACGTGGCGGCCCGACCATCCGTGGGCCTGAAGATCGACCCCGGACGACACCCTGGGTTTCCGCCGCCGATATGCTTGGTGACGACAGGCGGATTGAAAAATGGCGCAAGGCCGGATTCACCGCCGCCGTGACCGGGCCTGCGGACGGCTTCTTCGCCGGGCAGGCCGCCCTCATCAACCTGGGTGGCAGTTCCTCGCGCAACCGGGCCGTGGTGGCAGCGCCAGTGGCTCAGCGCCTGAACTTCCGCAACCCGGGAAGAAGCCGCACCTACCCGTCATCCCTCATGGGCTCCCTTGCCTACATCAAGCAGGTCTTCTCGGATACCCGTCACAACATATTGGCCAAGGCCGCCTATGCCGCGGCACCCCTGGGTCGTGAGCGGCCCGTGTATGACCGCACCCTGGCGACGCTTGAGACGGACCTGGCCCATGGCACACCGTTTCTCATGCCCGCCCATCTGGGTCGCGACATCGATCGTGCCCTTGCCCTGGCCGGCGAATATGACATCCCGGCCGTGATTTACGGCGGGCAGGGTGCCTACACCCGCGTGGACGCCCTCAAGGACGCCGGCGTGCCTGTCCTGGTGTCTCTCAACTGGCCCAAGGAAGAAAAGAATCGGGACCCGGAAGCCGATACATCCCTGCGCACCCTGTACCATCGGCGCATGGCGCCGGCCGTGCCGGCCAGGCTGGCGGCAGCCGGAGTGCCGCTGGCGTTCTATTCCGACGGGCTGGCCACGCCGACGGAAATCTTCAAGAACATACGCAAGGCCATCGACGCCGGCCTCTCCAACCAGCAGGCCCTGGCGGCCCTGACCTCGGAACCGGCCCGGATTTTCGGCGTCGCTGACCGGCTCGGCACCATTGAAGCCGGCAAGATCGCCAACCTGGTTCTGGCCACCGACTGGCCGTGGGCCGAAGACGCCGAGATCAAGGCCGTCTTCGTGGACGGTCTCAAGTATGAAG
>JAPUKF010000085.1 GCA_027295805.1 Acidobacteriota bacterium
AACGACGCCTACAGTGAATATGGCGCTGTCTGCATGAAGTCCCGCACGGTACGCGTCACCGGCCATGTGGAGGAGAAGGACGGCCACACGTGGATCGCGGCTTCCGAGATCGTGTCGGTGGAGAACGAGGGCTGAGCCAGTCTGAGCGTTCGCCGAAAAAAAGTTGAGAGACGGCCGGTCTTCCCTGGAAGCCGGCCGTTTTTTTCTGCGACCGGGCAAATGCTAGACTTTCCTTCACTTTGCCGGCCGGTGCTTTGCCAGATCCAAAGGGCCACCACGTTGAGTCGAGAGTCCCCCAGTGTCCACCCCGCCATTGATCTGGCGCTGGAGACCGTCGTCCGTTGCATCGGCCTGCTGCCGCGCCGGATGGTGATGGAAACGGGAGGCACTCTGGCGGCCGTTCTGAGTCGACTCCTGCCGCGCAAGCGCGCCGGCGCCATACGCAACGCCCGCCTCTGCGGCATTCCGGACCAGCGGCGTTTCTACTACCGGGCGGCCAGGGAGTTCGGCCGTACCACTCTCGAATTGACGTGGCTCCTCGCCCACGCCGACCGACCGGTCCTTGAAGGCGTCGAGGTGGAGGGACTCGACTGCCTGCAGGAGGCGGCGGCTGAGGGCCGCGGCGTCTTGCTGGTCTCGGGCCACTTCGCCACCTGGGACTTCGTCGGGCCGGCCGGATCGCTGGCCGGTGTCCCCATTGCCGGCACGGCGCGCACCTGGCGCTTCAGGCGCCTGGAACGCCGCCTGCTCGCCCTGCGTGAAGGTGTCGGTGCGAAGACGCTGATGCGCGGCGAGAAAGGCACCGGCATCGCCGCCTACCGCTGGCTCAAGAAGGGCGGCATCTACTTCTGCATGATGGACCGGATCAGTGCGGGCCGCCGCATCATGGTCCCGTTCATCGGCGAGGGGTTGAACGTCCCCACCGGCCCGGCGGAAATGGCAGTGCGCTCCGGCGCCGCCGTGGTCGTCGGCTTCGCCACCCGCCTACCCGATGGCACCCCGCAGGTGGAGTTCCGCCGGCTCAGCAGTGACGATTACGATTCCCCCGAGAGCCTGTGCGTTTGCATCGGTCGCGAGATCGAGCGGCACCTGCGTTCCTGGCCCGAGCAGTGGTTCTGGATCTTCCGGCGCAACCCCATCTGGCCCGGCGACCGCGGAGTAGTCAGCCACGAGCCGGAGAGCAGCACCTAGTCGAGCATGCGGTCGATGGCGGTGAAGCCATTGAGAATGACGGTGGCGTGTCGACGATCTACATCACTCCGGTCTGAAAGGTAGACCGTGGCAATGATGCTGCCGTCCACCGGATCCACGCTGTAGGCAGCCAAATCATAAAGGCTGTAGAACGGGATCTCCAGCATCTGTTCAGGCCGGCCCAGACGGGGCGCCGAGTCGGTGTCAGCCACCGAGACGGAATACAGGAGGTCACCCTGCCGGTAATACAGGGTCTTCCCATCGGGTGACCAGTCCGGCTCCGTACCTCCGCTGGTGGAAACCTGCCAGCGCCCTCCACCCACCGGGAAGCTGCGCAGGTAAATCTCCTCGCTGTCCGATTCGTTGGACGTATATGCCAGCCACCGTCCATCAGGCGAGAGAGCAGGCCAGCCCTCATCGAAGGGGGTCACCAGCACCGGTTCAACAGTCCTCTGTTCTCCGAGAGAAGCCCGGAAAATATCCGCTCCCGTCTCCCCCCGGGAAGAGCTGACGAAGAGGACCTCCGTCCCGTCCGGAGTAATTGAAATCGGGATATGGGTGGGGGCAGTTTCATCTGCCAGAGTCACCTGTCGTGCCTCACCTGAGCCGTCTGCAGGCCGAATATAGATATTGGCCAGGTTGGTGTCCTGCTCGGAGCAATAGACGACATCATTGCTGCCCGGCACCCAGAGGGCCGCAAAATCGTCCCAGCCGGTGAAGGTGAGACGACTCCGGGTCGATCTCTGCAGATCAAAGACCCATATGTCCGTTCCCTTATCCGACTCCACAAAACCCACAAGCCTGCGACCATCGGGCGAAGCGCTCATGTTGCCGTAGTATCCCGGCTCACTCACCAGTGGGGAACTCTTCCCCTGCAGGTCATACCGCGTCACCACCGACAACTGAGATGACTCGCCCTGGCGCACCAGAATGGTGCCGTTTTGTGAGAACGCCAGCGCCACACCACCGTGGCCGGGTTGATAGGTGACGTTCTCCAGGATCGGCATGGGAGACGAGGTCATGGCCATCTCATCCAGGTCAAAGCGCGCGGCGTACAGCGTTCCCCGGTTGGCAAAGACCAGGTGGCCACTGGGAAGGTAGCGGCCGCAGGACCCTCCCCGGTGCAGAACAATCCGTTTGCCGCTCTCCGGGATCCACGCCTCGATATTGGCCTCATCAAAGGAGCGCCCGCCGACCTGCGCCGTGAAGATCACCGCACCATTGGGCAGCACCTGGGGCCAGCGGTGAGATCTCTCCTGGCGCTCGGTATCTCTGAGGGTGATCTCCTCCGGTTCACCACCGTCCGCCGATATCCGGTGGAGACCTGCCAGGGTATCGGGTGCGTAAACGATTTGATTGTCCTCCCCCCACCAACCACCACGATGTGTGTCGACCCGGGCCAGAGCCTGAGGCAAGCCACCCGACACCGGGACTTTCTTGAGGTAGCCATTGGCGAAAAAGCCGATCCACAGGCCATCCGGGGAGAAGAATGGATTACTGGCGCCATCGGTCCCGGCCAGCTCGCGCCCCTCAGTCTTGTCCAGGCGACGGACGGTGATCGCACGCTCCGGCTCACTGACGACAGCCAACATGCGACCGTCCGGTGAGATGGCAAATGGCCGACCGGGATAGGAGCTGAGCTGCCCGTCCGGCTCCAGCAGGACGTCGAATCGCGATGGCTCACGGAGCTGATTCTGCAAGTTCTCGCCAGGTGGAACCGTGGCCGCCGGCCGCAACCAGCCGGCCAGAGCCGCCGTGGCCAGTACCGCCACCACCAACCACGGGATCATTTGGGCCATCCTACCCCGGTGCCGTCCGCCGGCGGCCGCAGCCATGGCCGGCATGGCCCCCGATACGCCGGCCTCAAGCTCGACCATGCCCTCACGCAGTTCCAGGCGGGCATCGGCGATGTCATGAAGGCGGTCATCCGGCTCCCGGGCAAGGCAGCGGCGGAGGAGGCGATGCACTGCGGGCGGTGTCTCAGCAGGCAGGCTCTCCCAGTCCGGCTCGGCCCGCAGGACGGCCGCCAGGGTGTCCGAAACGGTCTGGCCGGTGAACAGTCTTGTCCCAGTCAGCATCTCGAAGAGCACCACTCCAAATGCCCAGACATCAGCGCGGGCGTCGGCGGCATAGCCTCGCGCCTGCTCAGGCGCCATGTAGGCGGCGGTCCCCAGGATGATGCCGGCAGCCGTCGCCCCCATGGTCAGGGTTGGCGAGAGAGAAGCGCCGCTGTCCCCGCCGCCCTGCTCCGGGGAAAGAGCCTTGGCCAGGCCAAAATCGAGAACCTTGACTTCCAGACCGCCCGTGCGCAGGGTGGTGCTGCCGGCCGAAGTGCTCGTCGTGGCCGCCGCGTCAGGCCCGGTGATCCTGATGTTGGCAGGCTTCAGATCCCGATGGATGATCCCCCCGGCATGGGCGGCCCCCAGCGCCTCGCCGACCTGCAGGGCAACGGCCAGGGCCTGCTGCACCGGCAGAGCGCCCCGCTTCAACCGCTGCGCCAGGTCTTCGCCGCCCAGTAACTCCATGGCCAGAAACCGGACACCTTCATGCTCGTGCAAACCATGGATTGTGGCGATGTGGGGATGGTTCAGGGAAGCCAGCAGTTTCGCTTCCCGCTGGAAGCGGGCCAGGCGGTCGCCATCGGCGGCCACGTCGTCCGGCAGCACCTTCACGGCGACATCCCGGTCCAGGCTGGTATCCCTGGCCTTCCAGACTTCACCCATGCCACCGCGACCGATGGGCTCCACCAGCCGGTAGTGACCGAGTTCCTGTCCTGGCTGCAGGTCCAAAGCGCTCCTCCCTGTTCCTCTTGAGGGGGTCCATCTTAAACCAAGAGGCATGATCTCTGGCCAGGTAAGTGGGATCAATCCTTTATTTTGCGAAGGATTTGCTGTCTCCGGTGACTCTAACCAGTACGGCTGCTTCTGGCGCCGTGCCGGGAAGCCCTTCGAAGCAGCCGGCCGATATAATGGGTCTGGCAACAAGCTCTTGGTTTTCAAGAGGTTACTCGTGATGAAGGTGGATAGAGGAAAGTCATTGCCATGGCTTCAGCGGGCGGGCGGGAGTCCCTCTCCCCCGCCCCTGGACCAGGATCCCCTTGTCCAGGACCGGGCCCTGGTCCAACGACTCCTGGAGGGCCATGAGGAAACTTTCGAGGCGTTCTTCTCCAGCTATTTTCCCCGCCTCTTCCGCTTCGCCCTGGTCCGCCTGAACAACGACCCCGATGAGGCCGAAGAGGCTGCCCAGGTCACTCTCTGCCAGGCTGTGACCAAACTGAACACCTACCGGGGTGAAGCGATGCTGTTCACCTGGCTGTGCACCATCTGCCGCCACGAGATCTTCGCCATGCACCGGCGCAAGAGCCGCACTCCGCGCCACCTGCACCTGATGGAAGATGGGGTGGAAGTCCGCGCCGCCCTGGAATCTCTCTCGGCCCTCTCGGGCCCCCATGAAGAACTGCAGCGCAAAGAGCTGGCCCGCCTGGTGCAGGTCACACTCGACTGGCTTCCCTCTCACTACGGGGATGCCCTGGAGTGGAAATATAGCGAGGGCCTGTCCGTCAAGGAAATCGCCTCCCGACTGGATATAGGGGACAAGGCGGCGGAGTCCCTGCTGACCAGGGCCCGCCAGGCTTTTCGGGATGGCTTTGCCTCTATCACCCGCAGCCCCGACGCAGGGCTCCCTTCCATGGTCAAGACATGAGCCACGAAGATCCAAAGTACGACCCCGTAGGGAAACTGATTCAGTTGGCCGGCAAGCGGGAGCACGTGGACGCGCTGCGAGCCGCCCGCGTTCGTGCCACAGTCCATGCCCAGTGGCAGGATTCGGTGCAATCCAATCGCCCCCGGCGGCCGAACTGGGCATGGATCGCCATGGCCTCGGCGGCGGTCGTCGTTGCCGGCTTCGGCCTGAGAATGTGGCTCGCTCCCCCCGGCAACCTGCCCGGCGGATTGACCATGCCACGAGTGGTGGCCATCTCGGGGGAGGCATGGGTTGGGGAAGTACGCCTCGCGACGGGAGACACCATCCCTCTCCTCTCCGCGATCCTGACCGGCCCGGCCGGCCGGGTCGCCCTGGAGCTGAATCATGGTGCG
>JAPUKF010000086.1 GCA_027295805.1 Acidobacteriota bacterium
GCATCTGGGTCTCCAGGCAACCCTGTCACGCCCCGGCACGCAACTGGTCATCCTCGACGAACCGTGGGAAGGACTCGATCCGGATGCCTCGCGCTGGCTGCGCGCTCGAATTCAGGCTCTCCGGAGCGCGGGAACCGCGGCCATCCTGTCCTCCCATCGCATGCACGATCTGGCCGGCCTCTGCCACCATTACGCCTTCGTGGTGGAAAAGAGCCTGATCCGGATGTCTGCTGTGGACATCGCGCCGGAGCGGGATGTCACCGGCGAGGATCTCTTCGCGTGGTACGACCGCCTGCGACAGACCGGATGACCAGTTATCGCGTCACCGACGAGTGCTGTGAGAACGGCCGCATACGGGCCGGGTGGACGCTCGTCGTCATTTCCTGGCTTCTTGCCTTGCCGGCATTCGCAGGATCCGCTGGCCCGGGTGCGGGAGCAGAGGCTGCCGGCTTTCCCATGGTCGTGCAACCGGCCGACGCACAACGTTACCGGGAGCGGCAGCCGCCAGCCGCCGACAGGCATCCTGTCCTGACGGTCAGCATCGAGGCGCAGGAGGATCCCGTGCCGGACGATCTGACCATAGACCTGTTGCTGGAGCAAAGAGATCGGGGGCGCGCCTGGCAGTGGCTGGACGGGCGAACACTGACAGACGGAGGAGCCACCGTGCTTGTCGTCGGGCCCACGCCGGAGTATGCGCGCTGCGTGCTGGTGGCAGCATCCAAGCAAAGGGCTGTCTATGCGCTGTCGGAGCCCTTCGCTTGCCCGGCCGGAGATGCGCGACGCGCTCTTGCGCTCCATCCTCGACGCACACTCCACGGTCGTCTTCTGGACGCAGTGCTGGACGAAGGCGATACGCCGGCCTGGCTCGATATCAGTGCAGGTGGCGACGGTTTTTGGCCGTATTGTGAGCGTGGTTCCTCTGGAGACTGGTCGTGCGTGGGCGTTCCCGCGTATGCGGCTTCAGTCGTGATCCTGAGATCCTCCGAGCCGGTCATGGTCTCATATTTCCCCGCGGCAGGAGAGACGGGTACACGGCACAGCAGCAGCATCTGGGGTGTGCCTGTTTGCTTCGATGTCTCTGGGCTGGCTACGGCAGCCGCCGCAGGAACCCTCGCGGATACACCTGTTCTCCCCGGCGCCGTGACAGTGGACGTCCTGTATCCCAGAGGGCGCCATCGCGCCCGTTCATTCTCCGTCGATGCCACCGCTCAGGTTCTGGACCTGGGTCAAGGCTGCTTCTGGCTCGCGGGCTCCCGGGCCGCCGTGGAGCAGACGGTTCGTGTCCGGGGAGACGGACTGGCAACCCTGCATCTGCCGCTGGCAACCCTGCTCACAACAACTCCCTCCATTTCCCGCACAATCTTTCTGCAGTCTCCCGCCAGACTGGCGGGCGTGGTGAGCTCATCCGAGCCGGACGTACTTGGAGGCACGCTGGTCGAACTCTACATGTCGCCATCGACCGCGGCAGATGGCGACACGCAGATACCCGGCCACCACCTCGAGGAGGCGCAGGTTGCAGACGACGGCAGATTCGCGTTCGATGGGCTAGCGCCTGGAACCTACCTGGTCCGGGCCTGCCATCCGTCCCTTGGCTGCGCCGAGGGGACGTTCTCCACCGGTGGCGCACCCCTTCGTCTACGGCTCCGGGCTGAGCACCGGGTCGTCGGGCGAGTCACCTTCAGCGGCGCAGCACTGGCCCATGTCCCGGTGCGGGTGTTGCCCACGCTTTCCGCATATCAGGAGGCGGCGGATCCAACCGGTCTCTTCATGTCCCCGGGAAGCAGAACCGACGAGGATGGTCGCTTCGCCATCGCCCTCCCGGCAACGGGTTCGTTTCGCCTGGCCATCGAGTCGGGCCGCCACGGCAGTGCCTTCCGGATCCTGGGCCCCATGGAGACACTCCCGCAGCGGATCGACCTGGGGGAGATCGCCCTCACGCTGCCGGTACGGGTGACAATCGACTTTCCTGCCTGCCCGGGCGGCCTGGTGACACTGATCGGCCCGCAAGGTGACCCCGCAGATATCTTGTCCCTGCACAAGGTCGTGCTCGATGGGTCGGCAAGAGGACAGATCGAGCTTCCAGGAAGCGGCATCTACATGGCTCTGGCAGATTGTGGCAACCGGTCGTTCGACGACACACTCCATCCGAATTCCATCGATGTGCCGCCCGACATCACGGACCTGAGTGTCTCCTTCGAAGTCCGCGCCGACTAAAGTCGGCCGCAGTCAATGATGCCAACGGTTTCTCCACGGGTGAGCGAGCCCGGCCGAGAAGCCCGGTGAGTCTGATAAGACCAAACAGAGCACTCAGCGGGATACGCCTGGGTGTGGCCAGATAGGCCGGGTATTCCGTGCCGCGGTACTTGCGCTTGTGCAGGGCCAGTCCCTTGAAGCCGTACAACCTGCCTCCATGTTGATAGACAAGATTCATGAGGCGAGGCAGGAGGCCCGATGCATTCAAGGGATCTTCCTCCATGACCTTGTAAAGGGGTGACAGTCCCAGTTCGATACGCCCGCAGTCTTCCTTGCGCAGGCGCCCGAGAACTGCCACGGTCATGAAGTAATGACGCCCCTTGAGCCTGTCCTGGGCGAAGCGCGCAAAGGTCAGCGAGTACCCGGCGATGCTGCCCTGGCGGAAGATGGGGTCGTAAACCTGGTACCCCTTGATTTCTCCCGCCGGGTCCAGGAGGACGAACTTCCGACAGCCATCTTCGGGAGCAAAGACGGAGCGGCGAATCAGGACACCAATCTCACGTGTCTTCACGATGCGCGTTGCCAGCCACTGGTGGGAGACATCCTGGAGCCTTGCCCATGTGGCCGGGGAAGCTGCTATCTCCCTGCCTATCTCGGCGATCTCATAGCCCAGCCGCCGGCCCCGATTGCAGGCTTCGCGCACCATGCGCATGGGGGCACCGGATAATTGGAACCGGTCCAGCATGATGACCGTCTCCATCCCAAAGCGATGGGTTCTCAGACCCAGATCCTGGTAGCCGTGCGCCGTTTCTCCGTCCACTTGGAAAATGCCCTCAGGCCGGAGCGTCTTGATAAAGGACCGCAAAAGCTGCGGCCGGTCGCTGTCCGCGCAGACCGGATTGAACAGGCCCATGACACGACGGCCCTGCACGGCATAAGCCTGATAGCCCACCCCTGGAACCAGAAAACTGCGCAGGCCAGGATCGAGAGTGGAATAGGCGGATGAAAAATCACCGTGGGCCTGCAGATATGCCAGTCGCGGATCGTTCTCCATCAGGGCTTCACTCCGTCCAGAGGAGAAGAAGGGCACCATCGGCACTTGCAATGTCGAGGATCAGGCCCGGACCCCGCCGCTGCAGATCATCCTCGGCAACCTTGAGATCCAGGCTCTGCCAGTCCTGGGCCAGGGCCGAGGTGAAAGTTCCCAGGTTGAGGGCTCTGGACATCTTGAGACGCACGAACCAGAAAGGGAAATCAATCCGCAAGAGTTGCTCGTGACCGGGGTCCCAGGCCACAAGATGAAGAGTGTGCAAGGGCACAGGTGTCGGCCCCTCCAGTTCGCGATGCACTCTCACCTCATGAGATGGGGAGACCGTCAGATACGGAGTCCCCCCACCGGCCAGGGACCGGGCTTCTGCAAAGGCACGTTTTGCTGCACTGGATTCCGCATGCGTAAGCCGGCTCCACTGAGACATGAAGAACGTGGAACCACCTATCATGATCACCACAAATCCCAGGAAGGCCACAACCAACGGGACGACCCAGCGCTTTCTCCTCTTTCCGGCCATGACCCAACCCTCTCCCCCTCTCTTGAGAATAGCGGATTCCCGCCAGGAGACCGGGACCGCTTCGACGGATTCGCCTCGGGACATCCCTGTTGCGCCTGCCGGGATGAAATCCCTAGAATACGCCCAGGAGGTTGCCATGGCCCAGATTGCGGAGGTTCTT
>JAPUKF010000087.1 GCA_027295805.1 Acidobacteriota bacterium
CGGCGTCAGGCGATTGCCCCGGTCAAGGAGAGCCAGACGGAAGGCGGCAGCCGCCTCCCGGGCCTCGCCCCGGCGCGCCAGAAGGCTGCCGATCTTCACCAGCAGCGCCGGGTCGGCATCGGGAACCGGCACCGCCGCGAGGAGCTTGCGCCAGTGGTCCACCGCTTCATCTTCCTGGCCGGCGCACAGCTCCCTCCGCACCAGGGCAAGAAGGGCCGGCGCGGCTTCGCCGGCCCGGTTCTCTTCGCCGGCCACGTCCCAGAACGCCAGGGCCAGGTAACGATCCGAAGGCCTTCGCCGTGCTTCCTCGCTCATGAGAGTCAGGGCAGCGTCCACATCTCCGGCGGCCCGCAGCGCCAGGGCCTGATCCAGGGCCGATTCGTCCAGCAGGGTGTGATCGACCTGCTTGTCGATGGCCGGCCGCAACCAGCGCTCCTCGGCACGGTAATGCTTCAAGGCCAGGGCCACGCCAACGCCGCACACAAACCCGCCAACGTGCGCCGAGTAGGCCACACCCCCACCGCCGGGCGAGTCCTCGGCCATGAACGACATAAACAGTTGCTCCATGAACCAGAAGGGCAGCATGGTCAGGGCCGGCGCCGAGAATCGTCCCGTCCCCATGAACAGGAATACGTAGACGAAGTCGATCTGGATACGGGCGTAGCGCACGAGAAAAGCGCCCATGACACCGGCGATGGCGCCCGAGGCTCCTATGAGCGGCACATTCGTGCCTGGATGGAGCAGACAGAAGAGAGCTGCCGCCGTAAGACCCGACAATATGTAGAACGCCGCGAAGACGCCACGGCCCCAGACATCCTCTATGAAAGGCCCGGCCAGGTAAAGAATGAATAGATTGCCCAGCAGGTGAATCCAGCCGCCATGCAGAAACATGTGGCCGAAGAGGCCGGTCAGGGATGGATGGGACGGAATGAGACCCCAGCGCCGGATCGTGGTCGCTTTCTCGGCAGCATGCACGGCGGCAACACGCCTGGCCAGCTCGCGGCCGAGTTCCTCCTGGCGGCCCGGTTCATTCATGCCGCGGCTGGTGGGACCGGTCCCGACTGAGCCGCGGACCGCCTCCAGGTACTGGCGGGCCTGTTCATCCCGCAGGTGGCCGAACAGGATCTGCTGGGCGTCGGCGCTCAACTCCACCTGGGGATTGGAGTAGAAGAACTGGGCCAGATTCCGCCGGGCTTCCAGGATGCGCTGCACCTGCTCCCGCTCGTGGCCCGAGAACAGAAGATGAACCACGAAGCAGAGGGCCATGATGCCGAAGGTGATCCAGGGCAGGCGGCGAACCGTCCCTTTCTCGTGACCTACGGGCAGGATGAACAAGGTTCGATCTCCTGGGACTCTGCGTGGCTCTCTCTGCGGCACACCGGCGCCTTGACGACCTTCTCGCGCCGGTTGGAACCTCTGGCCAATATAGAGCCGGAGGTGAGGGGGTCCAGCAGGGAGCCGATCACCCCCCTCAGCGTGGTCGCAGGCGCACGACCGTAGCGCCCCAGCCACCGCGGGTTGCGGGCGCGTCGGCGAACGATTCCACATGCCGGTGGCCCTCCAGGAGGGCGCGCACCCGCTGGCGCTGCACGCCAATGCCGCGGCCGTGGATGAGGCGCACTTCGCGGAACCCTTTCTCGCGCGCCGCCTCCAGGTAGGACGTCACCACGTCGGGAATATCTCGGGGGGGGAAGGAATGCAGATCGATGGCATCCTCGATGGGCAGGACGACCTCTTCGCCGTCGTCATGGTGGGGGTCCCGGGTCATGCCGTCATGGTCGCCCATGATGCTGTCTGGACGCAAACGTCCCGGCCCGCGCGTCCATCCTTTCTTGATATCCTCCCCTGGAGAGGAGTTTCATCATGACCAGCGAGCATCCCCGCCGGATGATTCTCACAGGTGCCAGCCGCGGGCTGGGCCTTGAGTTCACCCGTTACTGGCTGGCGGCAGGCCATCATGTCTTTGCCCTTGCCCGCTCAGCGTCAACTTCGGACGGCCTGGCAAAACTGGCTGCGGACCACGGCAAAGCCCTACATCGTTTCGATATGACTGTCGCCGACGAAGAGTCCGTGACACGAGCCGGGGCGCACATCGGCGCAACCTGGGACGCCGCCGACCTGCTGTTGAACAATGCGGGTATTTACAAGCACAAGGGCGACACCCTGGCCGACCTGAACCTGGATGACTGCCTGGAGACCATCAAGGTCAACACCCTGGGTCCCATCCGCATGGCCCGCGCTCTGCGGCCCCTTCTACGCATGGGCGACCGGCCCCGCATCATCAACATGACCTCGCTCATGGGATCCATTGCCGACAACTCCAGCGGCGGATCCTGGGGATACCGCATGAGCAAGACCGCTCTCAACATGGCATCCCGCAACATGGCCCATGAACTGGCAGCCGATGGAATCATCACGGTGGTGATCCATCCCGGCTGGGTGCGCACCGACATGGGCGGGGCGGCGGCGCCGCTGACCATCCAGGAGGCCGTGGCGGCCATGACCCGCGCCATGGACAATTTCACCATCGCCCAGGGGGGCGGTTTCTACGACCGTAACGGCGAACCCATGCCCTGGTGAAGAGGACCTGAGCACGCCGACCCGCTGACCGTTCAGGCTTTGTCTTCGCCCCGCGCCGCCAGGATCGCCTTCACCAGATTCTCCGGGGCTTCCTCGAACAGTGCCTCCTGCTCCTCGTACGCCCGTTTCTCCAGTTCGAGAGTATCGTGGTAAGTCTCGAGATAGTTGATGCAGGGCGGGCAGTCACTGATGTGCTGCCTGAAGGCGTCGGCCTGGTCGGGAGGAAGTTCGTCGTTGACATAAGCCATGAGAAATTCGACATATTCGCGGCAGTTCATGATGCCTCCACCTCGAAGCGGGCGGCCAGCAGGGTACGCAGGGCAAGACGCGCACGATGCAGCCGGATTTTCACGGCGCCGGTGGTCAGGTCCAGCCGGCGGGCCGTCTCCTGGGTGTCCCAACCGTCGATGTCCCTCAGGAGCAGGACCAGACGATACGACTCGGGCAGCTTGTGGATACTGGCGCGCACGAACTTGCGGACCTCCTCACGCTCCAACAACTCATGTGCATGCCCGATCCATTCCCGCGGCAGATGCGTGGAGAGTCCCTGGTCATCAAACTGAGGCAGCAGCTCATCGATGGGCTCTTCCGGCCGTCGGCGGCGGGAGCGCAGTTTCATCAGGGCGGCATTGACAGTGATGCGGTGCAGCCAGGTGGAAAGCCGGGCGCCCTCCTGAAAGCCCTCCAGGTTGCGAAAGGCGGCCAGGAACGCCTCCTGGACCGCATCGCGGGCATCATCCTCCGAGGGAAGAAACCGGCGCGCCACGCCCAGCAGGCGACTGGCGTGGGCACGCACCATGAGCTCGAACGCTGCTTCCTCACCGGCCCGCAGGCGTGCCAGCAGGGACGCGGTGGCCGGGTGATCGTTGTCGGTGCTGTCGGTCATGGGACTTATTCCGTTGCCCCCACAAGGCCGGTCTCGGGATGGAACGAGGTCCACGAATACCAGTAAACGCGCATGGCCGGCAACCGCTGCAGGCTTTGACCCGCCAGAGGCCCGGAGGTGAAGGCGCCCGTTGTGGGGTCGAAGGCAGATCCTGGGGCCGTGTAGCTGCCGTCGGCTTGCCGCTGAAGTTCGATGACCTGGTTGTCCAGGCGGCGGTCATACGCCGCCGCGCCCGGATCGCTGAGGGATAGCCAGACCACCGGCGTGTCACCCACCATGCCCGTAATCACCCCCTTCACCCGCAACTTCTTCAGAGGAACCGCCGCTGTGGCACCACCGGCGCGAACACCCACAACCAGGTCTTTCCCCGGCAAACGGTTGTCGCTTGCGCCATGCCCGGAAGCGCCCATGGCCTCGGCGCTGGCAAAGTATCGATCGAAGGGACTGCCCTCCAGGGCCGGCTTTTCAAGAACCAGGGTCTCGGGGTGAAGGGTTTTCCACTCACCCCAGGTAGTCACGATCGAGGGGAGCTCGGTGAGAACATCCCCCGTGTGCTCACCGCTGATGCCGGTGGCATTGACCTGGCTCCAGTAAGTCCCGGAATCCCGGTCGTACATCACCAGAGCGTCACGCCACAGCGCGCCGCTGACACCGAAGGTTGTTTCTTTCCCACCCACCGTGCGGACGTACACGACGCCCGTATTGGCAAGTGGTCACCAGGTGGCCGCTATGGGCGTCTCCCCCAGACGGTCGTTGACAATCTCGTGGCGATCCAGGTGCCAGGTGGAATAGGCACGGGCCTGCTTGCCATCGTAGACACCCAGGATCATCTCCTCGTCCCGCATGAAGGAATCGGCTGCGGCCGCGGGCACCATGATCGGGTCGTCCACCGATTCGATGGCGTCCCTGGGCAGGAGTTTCATCACCGGGTCGCCATCGACGACCATGGCCACCTGGGGTTCGGGCCTCTCATTTTGCCGCGCTGCTGAGGGCGCCGACTGGGGTCGCGTCTGGGTTTGGGGTTGGGTCTGGGTCTGTGCACCGGCCAGCGACGGACCGACAACCAGGGCCAGAACGGAGCCGGCTGCCAGCAGGCGTCCCTTCCGTGCGCATGAAAGCTTCTTCAGCATGAATCCTCCCTGGAGGCCGCAAGACCACCCTCAACAGGAACCGCGTCCTGCCGGCGCTTGTTCCCCGATTATGCACATCTCTGCCGCCACCGGGAAGAACGGCTATCCTTGGCGCTGTTAAGACAGGCCGGGAGCGGGGAAGCCGTCATGTCCAGATCCAGCTCACAATATAACGCGGTGGTCATCGGTAGTGGCCCCGGCGGCCTGGTGGCGGCGGCGGGCCTGGCCGGCCTGGGCGCCCGGGTCGCCCTGGTGGAACGGGACCGGATGGGGGGCGACTGCCTGAATACCGGCTGTGTGCCCTCCAAGGCTCTGATTGCCTCGGCGCGAGTGGCCCACCTGCAGCGTCACGCCGATCGCTTCGGCCTCACACCCCAGAATGGCGGCGTGGATGTGGGCCGGGTCTTCGAGCGCATGCGCCGGCGTCGCGCCCATCTGGCTCACCACGACTCACCGGAGCGGTTCGAAAGCCTCGGCGTGCATGTTTACCATGGTGCGCCTGGCGTGTTTCTCTCGCCTGAGGTGGTGCAGGTGGGGAACGAAACCCTGCACGCCGACCGCTTTGTCATCGCCACCGGCGCCCGCGCCGTGGTGCCGACCATCCCCGGACTCAAGGAGACACCTCATTATACCAACGAGAATTTCTTCGATGACCTGACCGGGGCCCCACCCTCCCTGGCCATCATGGGCGGTGGCCCCATCGGCGCGGAAATGGCCCAGGCCATGAGCAGGTTGGGCGTACCTACGACCATCATCGAAATGGGACCCCATCTCCTCGCGCGCGAAGACCCCGACGCCATCGAAGTCGTCAATGCCGCTCTGGCCGCCGACGGCGTCGAAATCCTCACCGGCCACACGGCCAAAGAGGTTGTGCCCGGACCGGTTTCCCTGGGTCCGCGATCGGTGCGCGTGACCATCGAGCAGCAGGCCACGGGCAAGATGCTGCAGCGGGAGTTCGGAGCCTTGCTGGTGGCGGTGGGCAGAGCGCCCAATGTTCAAGGCCTGGGACTGGATGCGGCAGGTGTCGCCCACGATCCGCGCCACGGCATCAAGGTGGAGGCCACGCTCCAGACATCCCGGAAGCATATCTTCGCCATCGGTGATGTCGCCTCGCCCTACAAATTCACCCACGTGGCCGACGCCCAGGCACGCACCGTGATCCGCAACATTCTGATTCCGTTCAAGCCGGTCAAATTCGCCACCCGGGTCATACCTTGGTGCACCTACACCGATCCCGAATGCGCCCACGTGGGGCACAATGAGACCTCCGCCCGCCAGGCCGGTCTGGATTTCACCATCCACAAGTTTGAACTCGGCGATCTGGATCGAGCCGTCCTGGAAGACGCTGCCGAAGGATTCGTGAAGGTGCTGGCCGACCGCCGGGGCCGGATCCTTGGTGCCACGGTGGTGGGTGCCGGTGCCGGCGACTGGATTCACGAATATGTGACCGCCATGAAGCACGGCATCAGCCTGCCTGATCTTTCGGGCATGATCCACGCCTATCCGACCTTCGGGGAAGCCAGCCGCCGCCCCGCCGATGCCTTCATGCGCGCGCGCCTCACACCCATGGCCCGGCGCATCCTGGGCTGGCGCTGGGGTCGCCCCCGGCCGGCCCGATCATCTCCGTCAGATCAGGCGGCTTGAGGCCGCCACGGGAACTTTTGCTTCTACCGGTCGTTGTTACACAGGGGGCTGGAGGCGTCGGTGTGTCCCACGAGCGCAGGGTTGTGTCCACGTCCTGCCTGCTGAAACCTCCGCCGCCATCTTCCGTATGGTCACCTGAACAAGTTCGCCCTGCCGGGCTGATGGGGAGCTATCAATGCGCGCAAGTACACGTCTCTTAACGGCCTTCCTGCTCATTCTCATGCCCGCCGCCGCCCTGGCAGGCATCGACGCCCGCATGCTGCGCATGCCGGATGTGTCCGCCGAGCAGATCGCTTTCGTTTACGCCGGGGACATCTGGGTGGCCCCCAAAGAAGGGGGAACGGCCCAGCGCCTGAGCACCCCGGCCGGTGAAGAATCGCTGCCGCGCTTTTCCCCCGATGGACGGTCTCTCGCCTTCACGGGCAACTACGACGGCAACCAGGATGTCTATGTGGTGCGCACTGAAGGAGGCCTGCCCACCCGTCTCACCCACCATCCCACGCCGGATCGTGTCCTGGACTGGACGCCCGACGGCCGTTCGGTGCTGTTTGCCTCGCGCATGGAATCGGGGCGCACCCGCTTCAACCAGATCTACCGCATCGACCGGGACGGCGGCCTGCCCGCCAAGCTGCCCATCCCCTATGGTGAATTCGGCACCCTGGCCGCTGACGGCCACCGCCTGGCCTATACCCTTCTCAGTCGCGATTTTCGCACCTGGAAGCGGTACCGGGGCGGCATGGCCCCGGACATCTGGTTGTTCGACCTTGAGAAGCTGACCTCCCGGCGCCTCACCGACGACCTGGCCAACGACGCTCAACCCATGTGGAACGGCAACACCATCTACTTTCTTTCCGACCGCGGGCGCAACATGCGCGCCAACCTGTGGAAACTCGACCCCGCATCCGGAAAGACCGAGCAGCTCACCTCCTTCAAAGAGTTTGACATCATGTTTCCGGGCATGGGACCCGACGAGATCGTCTTCTCCGCCGGGCCGGATCTTTACCTGTTCGACCTCAAGAGCGAAAAAGAACGCAAGATCGAGATCGAGGTGGTCACCGACGAGGCGACCCTCAAGCCGCACAGCATCAACTTGGCCGAGCGCATTTCCGGCGGCGACATTTCTCCCCACGGCAAGCGGGCCGTCCTGGAAGCCCGGGGCGAGATCTTCACCCTCCCGGCCGAGCATGGCGTGACCCGCAATCTGACCAACTCCTCGGGAGTGGCCGAGCGTTCTCCCGCCTGGTCGCCGGACGGCAAGTGGATTGCCTACTGGAGCGACCGCAGCGGCGAGTACGAGTTGACCTTGCGCTCATCCGACGGGTCGGGTGAAGAGAAGACCCTGACCTCCCTGGGTCATGGCTTCCGCTACGACATCCACTGGTCACCGGACAGCAAGAAGATGGCCTTCGCGGATCAGGCCATGCACATCAATTACTACGACATGGACGCCGACAAGGTCGTGACCATGACCCAGGGGCTCTACCTTTTTCACGGTGGCCTCTCCAACTTCCGCGTGGGCTGGTCCGCCGACAGCCGCTGGGCCACCTTTGCCCGGGGTGTGGACAACCGCAACAGCGCTATCTTCATCTACGACAGCGGCGAGGGCGAACTGCACCAGGTCACCTCGGGCTTCAACGGCGAAGCCGCACCTGAGTTTGATCCCGACGGCAAATATCTCTACTTCCTGTCCAGCCGCACCTATCAGCCTTCCTATAGCGATATGGACAACTCCTGGATCTACGCCAACAGCACCAACGTGGTGGCGGTTCCTCTGCGGGCTGATGTCGCATCACCCCTGGCCGTCCGCAATGACGACGAGGAGATCGAGGATGATGACAACGGCGATGACGCCGACGACGATGACGACGGCGATGACGACAGCGATGACGACAGCGATGACGACGGCGATGACGACAGCGATGACGACAACGGCAAAGAGAGTGAAAAGAAAAAAGGCGACAAGAACGGCAAGGACAAAGAGCCCGATCCTGTCGAGATCGATCTTGACGGTTTCGAGCGGCGGGCCGTTGTCCTGCCCCCTGGAAGCGGCAACTATACCGACCTGCGGGCGGTTTCCGGCAAGGTGGTCTACCGCCGCCTGCCACGCACCGGCGCCGCTCGCCCCCAGGGCAACGGTGGTGACGGTGACGGCTTCGGAAATCGCAGCTCGGTCGTCTACTACGACTTGAAGGAGCGCGAAGAGAAAACGGTCATTGACAATGTCGGTGGCTACGAAATTTCAGCCGACGGTAAATCGGTCATCGTCGCCAACCGGGAGGGGATGGCCATCGTCAAGCTGGCACCCAAACAGAAGATGGAAAAGATGCTGGACACCTCGGCCATGCAGATGACCCTGGATCCCCGGGCCGAATGGCGTCAGATGTTCAACGATGCCTGGCGCCTGGAGCGCGACTACTTCTACGACCCTGACCTTCACGGCGTCGATTGGGATGCCATGAAGCAGCGCTACGGCGGCATGCTGGATTTCGCCGTCACCCGCTGGGATCTCAACTTCATCCTGGGTGAACTTCTCGGTGAACTCAATTCGTCTCATGCCTACCGCCGCGGCGGCGACACAGAACGGTCGGCACAGGGCAACGTCGGCCTGCTGGGTGCCGACTTCACTCTGGAGAACGGCGCTTTCCGCATCAAGAAGATTCTGGATGGCGGCGCCTGGGACAGCGAAGTGCGCTCTCCTCTGCTGGAACCCGGCATCAAGGTCAAGGAAGGCGATTACCTGCTGGCGGTCAACGGCGTGCCTCTGGATACCACAAGCGATCCGTGGGCCGCGTTCCAGGGATTGGCCGGGCGTACCGTCGAACTGACCGTCAACGAGACCCCCAACCTGGAAGACGCGCATAAAATCCTGGTGAAAACCATGCGCAACGAGAGTCGCCTGCGCAACCTGGCCTGGATCGAAACCAAGCGCAAGAAGGTCGAAGAAGCCACCGACGGCCGCGTGGGCTATCTCTACGTTCCATCCACAGGCATCAACGGTCAGACCGAACTGGTCCGCATGTGGCGCGGCCAGGTTCACAAGGAAGGTCTCATCGTGGATGAGCGCTTCAATTCCGGCGGCCAGATTCCCGATCGCTTCGTGGAACTGCTCAACCGTCCGCGCTACAACTACTGGGGCGTGCGCGACGGCCGTGATTGGAGCTGGCCGCCCGTCGCCCATGAGGGCAAGCAGGTCATGCTGATCAACGGCTGGTCCGGCTCCGGCGGCGATGCCTTCCCGTTCTACTTCCGTGAGGCCGGCCTGGGGCCGCTCATCGGAACCCGCACCTGGGGCGGCCTCATCGGCATCTCCGGGGCACCCCAGCTCATCGACGGCGGCGCGGTCACCGTGCCGACCTTTGCCATGTACAGCAACGAGGGCGACTGGATCATCGAGGGTCATGGCGTGGACCCCGATATCGAGGTGCTGGACGACCCGGCTCTCATGGTTGACGGCGGCGATCCCCAGCTTGACCGGGCCATCGAGGAGATCCTGAAGGCTCTTCGTGCTGACCCGGTGAAGAACCCGGGCAAGCCCCGCTACGAGGACCGCTCAGGGTACTGATCGAACAGCCCGCAAACTCACCGTATCAAGGGCCGGCTGTCAACAGCCGGCCCTTTTTTTCCTGACAGACCAGTTTCAGAAAGAAACGGTGCACCCGCAGGTCCTGGGACATCTCAGGATGAAACGACGCCACCAGCACGCGCCCCTGCCGCGCCAGGACCACGTCGCCCCGGCAACGCGCCAGGGCCTGGACGTCTTGACCTAGACGCACCAGGCGCGGCGCTCGGATGAAGACCAGCGGCAGCGGCTTGTGGTCGTCTGCCGCGGCCAGATCGGCTGCCAGCCACTCCGCCACGCTCTCGAAAGAATCCATCTGGCGGCCGTAAGCGTTGCGTTCCACATCAATGTCCATGAGCCCGAGGCTCCGCTGGGCCGGTGAGCACACCTTTCCGGCCAGGAGGATCATGCCGGCGCAGGTGCCGAACAGCGCGCCACCGTCATCATGAAAGGCCACCAGCGCCTCTTCCAGAGCGGTGTTCTCCATGAGCTTCAGAAGCGCCGTCGTCTCACCTCCCGGCAGAACAAGACCGTCCAGTTCCGCAAGCTGCACGGACTTGCGCACTTCACGCACCTCCGCCCCGCATGCCGACAGCATGCGGGCATGGGCAGCGTAATCGCCCTGCAACGCCAGAACGCCGATGATGGGATCAGACGCCACGTGTCTGCATCAGATCTTTCTCATCCATGGCCCGGATATCCAGGCCAGGCATGGCTTCGGTCAACTGTTCGGAAACCTTCACCAGGATCTCCGGATCCTGGTAGTGAGTGGTGGCCTCGAC
>JAPUKF010000088.1 GCA_027295805.1 Acidobacteriota bacterium
CCTGCGCCTGTGGCTATCTGGGTGATCCGGTGCGGGAGTGCATCTGTACACCGCATGCGGTGGCTCGTTATCGGGGTCGCATATCGGGGCCGCTTCTGGATCGGATTGATCTCCACGTGGAGGTCCCGCGCCCCGCGCCCACGGACCTCCATGACGGCGGCGGGGGGGAAGGCAGCGAACACGTGCGCTCCCGGGTGGAGGAGGCCCGCGCGCGCCAGAGGGCGAGGTATGCAAACGTGAAGACGGCGGTCAGCGCCGGACTCGAAGGCGCAGAAGTGAGGCGCCTCTGCCGCCCCACGGTTGCCGGCAGCCGTCTCCTTGTGCAGGCCATGACCCGACTGGCTCTCTCGGCGCGAGCCCATGATGCAATCCTGAAAGTCGCACAGACGCTGGCGGACCTGGAAGGCCTGCCCCAGGCGGACACGTCCCAGATTGCCGAAGCGGTGGCCTTCCGGGGACTGGATCGCCTGCCTGAGCAGGAAGTGTGACCTGGACATCCGCAGCGTAGCCCTGTGGTAGCATGCAATTTCCTCAATCCGCCATGCCGCGCGCCCGAAGGAGACGAGTTGAGCCGCGTTGATACGGGGCTATTGCTGTTTGTGGAAGATCCGACGCGCACGGTCTCCCGCTGGTCCCGGGAAGAGCCGAGCGGCGACACGGCGGTGGAGATTCTCGCCGCCGTGCATGGCGACCTGGTTTCCGCCCTGCTGGGCGCGCCGGGGACCGCGCTCTACCTGGCACCGGCCGCCGCTGCCGACGCAGACTATGTGGAGAATCTGGCCAGCACCTCCGGTGTGGAGATCCTGCAGGTGCCCATGGCCCCGCCACTGCAGCGCTGGGATGCGGGATTATCCATCCTCTTCAACCGCTGCACGCATCGCAAGGTGCTGTGTGCCGACGGCGGTGTGCCCGATGTGACCGTGGAGGACCTGAGCCGGGCCCGGCGCAAGCTCGATCTCTATCGCATGGTTCTGGGCAGGGAAGGGGAGGACCGCTGCTGGCTGGTCGGTTTCAACGGCTATGAGGAGATCCTGGGACTGGCCGATGCCGGTCCAGACGACACCTTGCACCCTCTGCTGCAGGCCGCCGGGCGCGCCGGCCTGGATGTCTCACTGCTGGATACCAAGAGAACCCTGGCCACCGAGTCGGACATGAATGTGCTCCGAGGCCTGGCCCGGCGGGCGGGTTATCCCCGGTTGCGCGCCGTTCTTGAGCGGCACCAGCTGGCTCGAAAGAAAAACGACGAGACCGGCGCGGGCTGACGGACCAAGTCCGTTTGCTGGCGCCTTCGCCCCGGCCGTGACACGGACAGGGGCTTGACGGGCGACGCTGTGGTTCCTAGAGTCTCGACGGCGCGTCGCCCCCGCCGGCGCCCATCCCAGCCAACCGCTGGCGCCGTTTCCCGCCCCACGACATCACGGCCGCCCGCCCATGCTTCACGGAGGTAGAAGGTGAGATCAACCTGCTCGACCAGCATCCCGGCACTGGCCACGGCCGCTCTCATGGCCACCGCCCTCATGCTGCCTGTGGTCACACCGGCCCAGTCGCAGTCAACAACAGTTGCAAACGCGTCTCCCGCAACTGCGTCTCCCGATGATCGGCGCTTCGTGCAGATCTTCATCCATGACGCCGCCATCGTCGAGAACCTCTGGCTCGAGGGGCAGCTGCGCCTCCAGTCTCTCAGCAACAACGATGATGTCTTTCGCGTCGGGCCGGTCTTTGCCTTCAGCCCGGTGGACAGGCTGGAGATCGGTGGCCGCATCGATTACATCGATCGGGATGTTCCCGGCGGCGGCAGCGAATCGGGCCTGGGTGACACCACTGCCTGGGCCAAGTGGCAGTTCTTCCACAATCCAGTGCAGTTCACGGTGGGCGTGGAACTGTTCCTGCCCACCGGCGATGAAGACGCATTCCTGGGCACCGGCGAGTTCGATATCGGGGTGTTCGGTGCGGTGCGCAAGAACCTGGATGAGGCCTACATCACCGGCTACTTCGGCTTCCGGGACAACGGCGATTCCGCCGTGGGGGGGGATGTCCTCCTCAGTGAGCTCAAATTGAAAGGCGATACCAGCATCTTCCTGGGCGGTGGCGTCATGTTTCCCCTCAACGATCGGTTCGCCCTCTCCGGGGAGTTGCGGGTGGAGACGGAGAGGTACGAGGGATCGGGAAAGGCAGAAAAGGCCGTGGAAGGCGGCGAATCGCTCATCGATCTCACCGTCGGGGGCTACTGGTATCTCTCCAAGGAGGCGACTTTGCGTGCCGGCTTCGGCATCGGGCTGGACGATGGTGCGCCGGACTGGCAGCTTATCGTCGGATTTGCCTGGCATTACTGAGCTCAGGGAGCAGGCTTCCCTCAGGGGTCGCCTGCTCCGCGCCAGGCTCAGGTGGTCCGTCTGACGATCATCAGGGTCAGGTCATCGGGTTGCAGGGCATCACCTGCGAAGGTTGCCAGGCCCTCCTGTACCGCCGCCCGGATTTCAGCAGGGGAGTGGCCGATCTGGCCGATGAGAATCTCTTCCAGGCGCCCTTCGCCGAACTCATCCTCCTGTTTGTTCACCGTCTCGGTGACTCCGTCACTGCAGATGAAAACGAAGTCTCCGGGCTGCATTTCAGTTTCGCCCACGGGATACTCAAATCCCTCGATGATACCCAGGGGGACACCGCCGGCCTGGAGCCGCTGGACGCCACCGGCCGCACGCACCAGCATGGGCTCCGGCGCATGGCCGGCGTTGACGAAGAGCACCTGGTGTTTCTTGGGGTTCAATTCCAGGTAGAACAGGGTCACGTACCGGTTGCGCGGGGCGACCCGGGCGACGGTGTTGTTGAGATGGGACACCAATTCCTGGGGAACCGGTCCCATTTCCACACGGGCATGAAATGCCGCCTGAAGATTGGACATGAGCATGGCGGCGCCCATGCCCTTGCCGGCCACATCGGCCAGCACCAGGGCATATCGTTCTTCGTCGATGCCGTAATAATCGTAGTAGTCACCGCCGACCTCGTAGCAGGGGATATTGAGGCCGGCGAATTCATAGCCCGGCACTTCCGGAGGCCTCTGAGGAAGCAGCCTTTTCTGGATGTCGGCTGCCGCTTCCGCCTCCTGATCCATGCGCCTCTTCTCCACCTGATCCTCGAAGAGGCGGGCGTTTTCGATCTGGATGGCGGCGATGTTGGCCAGGGCGGTCAGGACCCGCAGGTCCTCGTCGGCGAACAGGCCGGAGGCCACGCGGGAGTCGGCGTAAATAAGCCCGATGACTTTCTTGTTGTTCCAGAGGGGCACGGCCATGACCGAATGAATCCCCTGGGCCATGATGCTGGCCCCCTCCTTGAAGCGTGAATCGACCTGGGCATCGGAGGTGAGAATGGCGACGCGCTGCTCCAGAACCGTGTTGGCGATGGTGCGGCTGATGGAGAGCTCCTGAGTCGGACGGTCACTGCGGGAGGCCCGGCAGATCAGGGACCCATCAGCTTCCTGAAGGAATAATGCCGTGCGGTCGGGTTTCACCGCCTTGTTGACGAGATCCAGGACCTTGGGCAAAAGGTGGTCCATGGATTCATGTCCCAACAGTTCCAGGTTGGCCTTCTCCACGACTTCCAGCCGCCGGATACGGGCCCGCATATCTTCCGCCGGGGCCGGCGCACTCTTGGCAGCTCTGGTTGTGCCGGGAACCATGGCCTCGGGCATGGTCATGACGTCGTTGAGAGGCAGGAAAATGGTTCCCTCGGAGGCCATGGGCTGATCGGAAAACACGACCCGGCCGGTGGATTCCCCTCCCTCCCTGTACTCCAGATGGCACCCCCCCAGATCGATCCGGTCGCCGGCTTTCAAGCGCTCGGGGGCCTGCAGCCTGTGGCCGTTCAGAAAGGTGCCATTGCGGCTGCCGGCGTCCTGCAGGATCCAGCCGTCGGAGTCGGGGAGAATTTCAGCGTGGTGGCGGGAGAGAGAGAGATCGGCCAGGATCATGCTGTTTCGAGAGCTGCGGCCGATGCTGATCGCTTCGCCACTCTTCATCTCATGGGAGGAGCGCTTACCGTCGCTACCGATAATGATGATGTGGGGCATGAAATCCTTTCAGGTCCCGGGCAATGGCGCAGCAAATCTGCGGAATCAGCCGTGATTGCACCATCCTGAGCACGGCAAAGTCAAGCAGAAACCGGGGTTTTACTTGACGCAGGTCATGGCCCGGGGCTAGGATGGCCGCTTCAGGCAATCACTTTCGGTCAGGGTCGGCGAGGAGCATGTGAGTGTCCGGAAAACCACAGGTGCAGGTGGTTGTGGGTAGTCGCGTGGAATATGTGGATGCTCTGCACGCCGTTGCTGAAGAAATGGCCAAGCTGGCCGGTCTTCCTGAGGATGAAGGCTTCCATTTTGCCCTGGCCATCCGTGAGGCTGCCACCAACGCCGTGACCCACGGAAACGGCCAGGATCCGGACAAACAGGTGACCCTGAGTTTTGCCCTGAGTGGGGGTTCCCTCCTGGCCGTCGTCTGCGACCAGGGGGAGGGTTTTAATTTTAAAGGCGCGGCTGATCCAAGACTGCCTGAAAATCGTTTCAAAACGTCAGGTCGCGGCCTCCTCCTCATGCGGAGCTTTGTGGATGAGGTGACGTACCAACATCTACCCGGCCAGGGCACCGAAGTGCGGCTGGTGAAACGGCTGGCCAACTGAATGGAAACATCCATGGGATTCGGAGGATACTGATGAAGGTGACCCAGCGGAGTTATGGAGATGTCACGGTGGTGGATCTCAAAGGGAAGATCACCATCGGGCGCGGTGATGTGATCCTGAGGGAAACGGTGCAGCAGCTTTTCGATGAAGGGCACCGCCAGATTCTGTTGAATCTGGCCGGCGTCTCATACATGGACAGTGCCGGCATCGGTGAGCTGGTGGCCTGCCACAAGAGGGCCGTGGAGAAGACTGGCAGGTTGAAGTTGCTCAATCCCTCAGGCAAGGTTTACGATCTGTTGCAGCTCACCAAGCTTGACGAAGTGTTCGAGACCTTTACCGACGAGAAAACCGCTTTGGTCTCCTTCGGCGGCTGAGAGAGACACCGCCGGTGTCCGGCCCACAGCTGTGGTGCGCGGGATCTCGTGGCGCAAAGAAAAAGCCGGCCTCCCGGATAGGGAAGGCCGGCCGTTATGGAATCAGGTTTATACTCTAGCGTCCGTTGGCACCGCGCCGGAACGCTTCGATGTCGACTTCAATCGGATCGGTGTAAGAGCGGCTGCCATCCAGCGCCGTAACTTCCAGGCGGTAGAAGAGCGAGTTGCTGCTGCGCTCGGGCATCCGGCGTGACAGGGTGTCCACCGAGACGAAGTTGCCCTGCATTCCGCTGACCTGGATAATCCTGCGGGTGATGGGGTGGTAAGGCCCCTCGGGCTGGCTGGCCCGGAGGAGGCTGAACGAACCCACACCGGCGAGGCTGTCGGCCTGCCAGTCCAGGATGACCCGGCGGCGGTCCAGGCGTCCCCGCAGTCCGCTGACCTGGTTGGCCTGGGACTGGAATGTGGCCGAATAGGAGTTGGCGGAAAAGAAGGTCGAGGCCACGTCCTGGGCGTAGACCAGCCTGATGGTGGCCACCAGGCGCTGACTGGCAGGGTTGAATCCCGCCAGCCCGGGATCCCCGGAGGCCAGGGTGAAGCTGGTGGTGTTCAGCGGCAGGACGGTTCCCGGCGTCGCATCGATGAGAGTCCCGAGTGCTTCCGCGCTTTTCAGCTCACTCTCGCTGGGGCCCAGGCGACGGCTTTGATCCTGGATCATGAAGTACAGCTTGTACCCCTTGATCGGGTTGGGAGCGCCATCATTGATGCTGAGAGCGGCCGCCTCTTCCCAGATGAAATCGATGTTCCCGCTGTCACTGAACGACACGGTAGGACGCGGGATGGGCGACAGGCCTCCACTGCGGGAGATCGCACCGGCCGGGCCGAAGCCATCCAGTTCATTGCCCGATTCGTAGGCCAGAGC
>JAPUKF010000089.1 GCA_027295805.1 Acidobacteriota bacterium
ATTGGCCCAGCGCTTCGGCCGGGGCCGGACCTGGCTCACCGGTGATGCCGCCCACATGGCCGGGCCGGTGGGAGTGCAAAGCATGAATGCCGGGCTGCTGGAAGCCACGGATCTGGCCGAGCGCCTGGCCCGCATCCTGGACGGGAAGGCGAAGAACGAACTGCTGGAGGATTACAGCGACATGAACCAGCACCGGTGGGACGCTCTCCTCAATCCCGGCGACGGACTGGTGGCCACCGCCGAAGCCGACCCATGGGTCAAGGAACACGGCATCGGCATTCTGTCCTGCATGCCTGCCACAGGCTCCGACCTGCAACGGCTTCTCCGCCAGGTCGGCCTGGAGTTCAACCCCGGCCCTGCCTGACCCGGACTCCCTTCAGTCCGCAACGGCCAGCAGGCCACGGCGCCCCAGCAGAGCCTTGATGTCCGGCTCCCGGCCCCGAAAGGCCTTGTAGAGTTCCAACCCCGGGCGCGTGCCGCCGGTGCTCAGAATGTGCTCGCGGAAGGCCTGCGCTGTCTTTTGGTCGAAGAGACTGGTCTCCTTGAAAGCCTGGAAGGCATCGGCGTCCAGCACTTCCGACCAGAGGTAGCCGTAATAGCCCGCGGCATAGCCCCCGGCGAAAATATGCTGGAAGTAGGTGCTGCGGTAGCGCGACAGGATTTCTGGGATCAGCTCCAGTTGACCCAGGACCTCCTTTTCGAACCGATGGGGCACCAGTTCCGCCGGCGGTATCTGGGTGTGGTACTTCATATCCAGATAGGCTGCAGCCATGTATTCCACCGTGATGAACCCCTGATTGAACCGGCTTGAGGCGGTGATCTTGTCCACCATGTCCTGGGGAATGACCTCTCCGGTTTCATAGTGCCTGGCAAACATCTTCAGGACTTCCGGCTCACTCATCCAGTTCTCCATGACCTGGGACGGGAACTCCACGTAATCCCGCGGCGTCCTGGTGCCGGAGAGGGATGGATAAACCACATCGGAGAACATGCCGTGCAGAGCGTGGCCGAACTCGTGGAAGAGGGTCTCGGCCTCGCTGAAACTCAGGAGAGATGGCGAATCGGCGGTGGGAGGCGGAAAATTGAAATTAGTGGTGACGATGGCCGTAACATCCCCATCCATTTTTTCCTGGGAGCGCAGGGCATTCATCCAGGCGCCGCCACGCTTGCTCTCCCGGGCGAAGAAGTCCATGTACAGGATTCCCAGGTGGCTGCCGTCGGCGTCCTTGACCTCGAAGACCTCCTGGTCCGGATGCCACGTTGCCAGGTCGTCTCGGGGAGTGAAGGTCAGCCCAAAGAGCTTGGTGGCCACGGCAAAAGCCCCATCCCGCACGGCCGTGACCTCGAAATAGGGACGCAGCGCGTCCTGGTCCAGATCAAAGCGAGCCTTGCGCACCTTTTCCGTGTAATGCCGCCAGTCCGCTCCTTCCAGGGATCCTTCCAGGCCTTCCTCCCGCATCATGGCCTGCAGGGCGTCACGCTCCTTGCCCGCGGCAGCCAGCGCCGCTCCCCACACCTGATCAAGAAGTTCATAGACCTGCGCAGGCGTGCCGGCCATGGCATCCGCCAGCACGTAATGAGCGTGGGACTCATAGCCCAGCAACACGGCTCTCTCGGCTCGCAGCGCGACTTCCCGGGCCAGGATGTCATTGTTGTCCGCGTCGTTGCCGTTATCGCCGCGCATGGCGTAGCCCGTGAAGATTTTCCGGCGCATCTCGCGATTGGGCGAATACTCGAGAAACGGGTTGATGCTGGGGCGTGACAGAGTGAAGACCCAGCACTCACATTCATGGCCGCGCCGCCTGGCTTCCTCGGCGGCCACCGCCACCAGGCTGGGAGGCAGGTTGCCCAGGTCGGCACGCTGGGTGACCAGAAGCTCGAACTCGTTGGTCTCCTCGAGAAGATTGTTGCGGAACTGCTCCGACAGGGTTGCCAGCTCGCCGTTGAGTTCCCGCAGACGGTCCTGTGCCGGCTCGTCCAGGTTGGCGCCGGCCCGGACGAAATCCTTGTAGGTTTCCTCCAAAAGACGCATCTGCTCCGGCGTGAGATCCAGATCCTCTCTCTGCTCATGAACAGCCTTGATGCGGACGAACAGATCCTTGTTGAGGAAGATGTCATCGGCATGGGCCGAAAGCTCCGGCGCTATCTCGGTGGCCGTCTCCCGGGTGACCTCATCGGAGTTCGCGCCGTTGATGGCAGAAAAGACGTTCTGCACCTGATCGAGCGATCGCCCGGAGCGCTCCAGTTCTTCGATGGTGTTGGCGAATGTGGGCGCTTCGGTATCGGCGGTGATGGCCTTGATCTCGGCCTGATGACGTGCCATCCCTTCCCGCAATGCCGGCAGGTAATTCTCGCTCTTGAAGGCATCAAAAGGGGGCGTCCCGAAGGGTGTGTCCCATGCGGCCAGCAGGGCCTTCTCCCCTGTGGGCTCGGTCTCCTCCGGTTCGGTGATTGGCGCCTCACAGCCGCTCATGAACAGGGCTGCGGTCAACAGAAATCCCAGTGCTGGTCTCATCGTCTGCTTTCTCCCAGGACTTCGCCGTCGCCACCCGGTGGGCAGGTGGTCACCAGGTGACGGTCCCCGTAAACGTGATCAATCGCCCCGACGGCCGGCCAGAATTTGTGCCGAGCCAGCCATGGCGCCGGAAAGGCAGCCTCCTCACGGCTGTACGGGTGCTTCCACTCGCCGGCGGCGATGGCGCGGGCGGTATGGGGCGCGTTGACCAGGGGGTTGTCCTCTCGAGGCATGCGTCCCTCCGCCACAGCCCGGATCTCGCCATGAATGGCGATCATGGCCTCACAGAAGCGGTCCAGTTCTTCTTTGGACTCGCTCTCAGTGGGCTCCACCATGAGAGTGCCGGCCACAGGCCAGGACATGGTCGGCGCGTGAAACCCGTAGTCCATGAGTCGGCGGGCGATGTCGGCCGGTTCAATACCGGCATCGCCTTTCCAGGAGCGCACATCAAGAATACATTCGTGGGCCACCATGTCGTTGCGCCCCGAGTAGACGACCGGATAATAGTCGCGCAGGCGGCGGGCAATGTAATTGGCGTTGAGAATGGCCACGTGGGTGGCACGGGTGAGACCGGCGTGCCCCATCATGGCGATGTAGGCGTACGAGATGGGGAGGATGCTGGCACTGCCGTGAGGGGCCGCGGCCACCGGCTCGATCCCATCGCCACCCCCTGTTTCCACCAGCGGATGACGCGGCAGGTACGGCAGCAGGTGGCGGGCCACGCAGATGGGCCCCATGCCGGGACCGCCACCACCGTGGGGGATGCAGAAGGTCTTGTGCAGGTTCAGGTGGCAGACATCCGCACCCAGCTCCCCCGGCCGGCACAAACCCACCATGGCGTTCATGTTGGCGCCATCCAGGTAGACCTGGCCGCCATGCTGGTGAACCACCTTGCAGATATCGAGAATGGACTCCTCGAAGACTCCATGGGTGGAGGGATAGGTGACCATGAGAGCAGCCAGACGGTCTGCATGCTCCTCGGCCCTGGCGCGCAGGTCGTCCAGATCGAAGTTTCCGGCCTCGTCGCAGGCGACCACCACAACCTCCATGCCCGACATGATGGCGCTGGCTGGATTGGTGCCGTGGGCCGAACGGGGGATCAGGCAGACTCGGCGCTGATGGTCACCCCGGGCCTGATGATAGGCGCGAATCACCTGCAGCCCGGCATACTCTCCCTGGGCGCCGGAATTGGGCATGAACGAGGTTCCTGCGAAGCCCGCGAGATCGGCCAGCCACGCACCCAGCCGGTCGATGAGGACCTTGTACCCCTGAGCCTGGTCCAGGGGCGTGAACGGATGCAGGGCGTTGAAGCCACGCTCGCTGATGGGATACATCTCGGCCGCGGCATTGAGCTTCATGGTGCATGACCCCAGCGGAATCATGGATGTGGTCAGGGACAGATCGCGGCTCTGGAGGCGCGCGAGGTAACGCATGAATTCCGTCTCGGAACGATAGCGGGAGAAGACCGGGTGCGTCATGAAATCAGAGGTGCGCGCGTGGGGCGCCGGCAACTCATCCTGGAGAACGCGGGCAAGGCCGCCTATCCGATCTTCATCCAGGCCGTCCACCTGGCCACCAAAGGCTGTCACCAGGGCCTCCACATCGGCGGGGGTTACCGGCTCGCCCAGGGTGATGCCCAGATCGCCGTTGGCAAAGCGACGCAGATTCATGCGGGCCGCGACCGCGGCCGCCATGACCTCATCGGCGTTCCGGGCCGCCGGGGTGACCCGCAGGGTATCGAACCAAGGACCAGGGGCCACGACACAGCCGGCTTCCTTCAGCAGGGCGGCCAGGGCCACGGCATGGGCTTGCACCCGCCGGGCCATGCGCCGCAACCCGTTGGGCCCGTGATAGACACCGTACATGGCGGCCATGACCGCCAGCAGCACCTGGGCGGTGCAGATATTGCTGGTGGCTTTATCCCGGCGGATATGCTGTTCACGGGTCTGCAGGGCCAGGCGCACGGCGGGCGCGCCATGGGCATCCCGGCTCACACCCACCAGGCGTCCGGGCAGGTGGCGCTTGAACTGATCCTCGGTGGCCATGTAGGCGGCGTGGGGGCCGCCGTATCCCAGAGGCACACCGAAGCGCTGGGTGTTGCCCACCGCCACCTGGGCGCCGAACTCCCCCGGAGCCCGCAGCAGGGTGAGAGCCAGCAGGTCGGCGGCAACCACCACCATGACGCCGGCGGCCCGGGCGCGGGCACAGTACTCGCTGTAGTCATGAATGCGGCCGTCGGTTCCGGGGTACTGGATCAGCGACCCGAACATCTCGGAGCTGGGCTCAACGGTCAACGGATCCCCGACCTGCACCTGGATGCCCAGGGCATGGGCGCGGGAACGGACGACTTCAATAGTCTGTGGGTGGCAATCATCGGCGACGAAGAACAGCGCCGCCTTGCTGCGACGGCCCTGGGCGCGCCGGCACAGGGTCATGGCTTCGGCGGCGGCCGTCCCCTCATCGAGAAGTGAAGCGTTGGCCAGAGGCAGCCCGGTCAGATCCGACACCATGGTCTGGAAGACAAGCAGAGCTTCCAGCCGTCCCTGGGCAATCTCCGGCTGGTAGGGCGTGTAGGCGGTATACCAGCCCGGATTTTCGAGAATATTTCTCTGGATGACAGGTGGCGTGAACGTCTCCGCGTAACCCATGCCCTGAAAAGAGCGA
>JAPUKF010000009.1 GCA_027295805.1 Acidobacteriota bacterium
ACGCGCGTCCTGGACCTCTACGCCGGCACCGGTGCGCTGGGCCTGGAGGCCATCTCGCGGGGCGCCCTCTGGGTGACCTTCGTGGAGGTCGATGGGGAGGCGGCCGCCACGGTTCGCGCCAACCTGGAGCACTGTGGCGTCGTCGACCGCGGCGTGGTGCGCCGGCACTCGGTGGAGGCGTTCCTGGCACGGGCGCCGGTGGGCGTCGGCGACCGTGACTTCACCCTGGCCTTCCTCGACCCTCCGTATGACGCCGGCCCGGGCCTGGCCGTCGCTCTCGCCACCCTGGCCCCACCCCTGCTGACGCCCGACGCCGTGATCGTGGCGGAGCACGCCGCCAGGGAACCTCCGCCGGATGCTGTCGGCCTCCTGACCCTGGTGGACAGAAGGACGTGGGGCCGGACCGGTGTGTCGTTCTATCGCCCCGAGACAACCTCCAGCGCGTCGTAGATGCTGGCTGCCATCAAGTCGTAGCCGGCATCGACGGGATGAATCAGATCCCCGCCGGGCGCGTCGAATAGCTCATGTCGATCCCGGGTGGCGAAGCGGGCGTCCAGGTCGACCACCAGCACGCCCAGCTTGCGCCCGGTGGCGCGCACCACGTCGTTGTAGCGGTCATGCAGGCGGATCAAGTCGCCAAGACTGTCGCCGGGGCCGGTGTGGGTCAGGGCCACCCACTCGGGCGGGTCCAGGCCCTCATCGGCCAGGACCTGAAAGGCGATCGGGTAGGTGCAGAGAAGCGGCTCGGCGCCCAGCTCGCGCGTCAGGCGAACTAGGGTCTCCAGCTCTTCTCCATAGGCCGTGGCGCCCACCCGGCGCAGCGGCTCGACGAGCCGGGCACCCTCTCCTGCAGGCTCAGCCCGAGTGGCCGCGGCGCTCCGCAGGCCGGCCACCAGCCAGGACAACCCCTGGTAGACGCGGCTGTGCGCCAGCAGATTGCGCAGCGAAACCACCGTGGCGCCCCCGACCTTCTGATCCGCATCGCTGTGGCCAAGAGCCAGAAGGTGATCGTTCCAGCCGAACGCGATCACCACAACATCGGGATCAAACCGCCGCCCGCGCGTCTGCAGCACGCGGCGGCCCTGAAAAGCGGTATATCCGGGGACTCCCAGGTTGATCACCTGGAAGTGTCCCGTCCCGTCCTTGCGCTCCAGGATTTCCTGGAGACGCCGCGGCCAGGGGCGAGGCGTGTTGACCCCATAGGTCGAGGAATCTCCCAGGGCGATGATGCGCACGGTCCCGGTTGGCTTGGCCCCGAAGGTGCGGGCATCCCGGATCTTGAGATCGAAGTGGGGCTGCCAGGTGAGGTCCACGTAGCGCTGCTTGACCGTGGGCCGGATCCTGTACAGGAGCTCCGGGTCGATCTCAAAAAAAGCTTTGATAAAACCCGGTCGCGGGTAATTGAATTCCATATCGGTAGTCACCCGCAGGTAGCGGAAGCCGGCCAGGCGCAGTCCTCCCTCCAGGCCGGCGAACACCAGCAGGGCCATGATGATTCCGTAGAAAACCTTGCGAGATCGGGACATTCGGCGAGTCTAGGTAGGCGCCGGGCAGGGTGTCAAACCGCCCGGAGTGGCCGCCTGGGGGCGCGTGTGGTAATAATCTGCTAATGGTTAAGACGACAAGTGCGCGCTGGCGGGTCTTTGCGTTGACGGCTTTCCTGTCGAGCCTGGTCCTGCCTGTTTCTCCAAGTCTGGGCCAGACGGCCAAGTTGCCGCCAATCCAACCGGCCCGGCCGGGCACGCCCTTTCCTTCCATGACCGACCTGCAGGCCATCAACGTCAGCGCTGCCCCCGGTGAATCCCATCTGGCGCCGTTCAATCTTGATGCGGCCATGGCGGGCAAGGTGGTGGTCCTGATGTACTGGATGGTCGGTGATTCCAATTCGGAAGAGATTCTGCAGGAGGTCGCCGCATGGGCGGCCGACCAGGATGGCATGGCCCTCATCGGTGTCGTGCCGCCCCGCGGCAAGACTGCCGGGGAAGTCGCCGAACGCCTGCAGGCCATGAGCCTGGATATCCCCTGCATCTGGGATGTGAGTTACCGGGTGCAGCAGACTGTGCGGGCCCCCACGGTTCCTCATAGTACCGTGGTGGACAGTGGCCGCATCGTGCGCATGCTGGGCGCCTACAACCTCCAGCACAGGGTTCTGGGCGACATCACGCTGGAGAAGTACCTGGCGACCGCCGTGAGCGGTGGTGGTGCGCCGACCATCACCCAGTTGCCGCGCCACTACCCGGTCACCGAGTTGATCGACGGCCCCTTCATCGATTTCACTCTCAACCAGGTACCCAAGGGCGAGCGCGTCCGCTTCTCCGATCACGTCAAGGACGGCCAGTACACCCTCCTGGTCTTCTGGTCGCCGGACTGCAGCCACTGCAAAGTCGAGTTGCCGATCCTCAACGACTATTACGAGAAGCATCGCGGGTCCCTGGCCCTGATCGGCATCGTGAAGGTGCGGGATCAGGGTATCCGCCAGCGCACCGCCGACTTCATCAAGGCCCACGACATCGACTGGCCCACGGTGGATGACACCGGGGCCCGGATCTTCCAGGGATACAAGGTGCGCACGACGCCCACGACCGTCGTGGTGAATCCCCATGGGATCGTCGAAGCTGTGCTGATCGGCTCGAACGTGAATCTGGAGCAAGAGCTTGGGCCGCTTCTGGGCAAGCTGGAGAATCCAGACGTCGCGGCCGGCAGGCCGACCGCGGGCAACTGACGGGTACCTGAGATGAAAAAGCTGAGAACAATCCCGGCCTTCAGCGTGGCCCTGGCGCTTGCCGCCCTGTCCGCAGCGCCATCCCCGACCCTGGCACGCATGTCCCGTGCTGATCGTGAATCGGCTGAGGAGGCCCGCCGTGAGCAGCAACACAGCGAGCAGGTGCGCCGGTCGTCACAACGCATGGCCGAAGTCCTCATCCAGGAAGAGATGGCCCGCCTCCGGCGCCAGGAGCAGAAGAAGCAACAGCAGATGGCGCAGAAGCAGCCGGACCAGCCCCTGGAACCGGCCGCCGATAGCGGTCTTGAGAGCGTATTCGGCCGCAACGAGCACCTTTCGGCCCCGAATCGTTCTGCCGCGCCGTTTTTCCTGCCCTCACCATCGGTCGCGGCTTCGCCAACCGCTGTTTCGCCGGTCGTTGCTTCGCCGGTTGCTACTCCGGCCACCGTGCCGCCTGGGCAAGCTCGGATACAGCCCAACCTCGAGCTGTTTCACTCGGGTTACTCGAAATACAGCCAGGGCGACTATATGGCGGCTCGCCGCGACTTTGCTTCTTTCCTGACCGCCAATCCCGGCGACGAGCTGGCCGACAGTGCCCAGTACTGGCTGGGGCAATGCGCCGCGGCCCAGGGCGATGATGAGACGGCCCTGGCGGAATACCGGCGGGTGATCGCCTCATTCCCGTTCGGGGACAAGGTCCCCGACGCCCTCCTGAAAAGTGGCGACATGCTCTCCCGTATGGGACGTGAAAGTGAAGCCCGCCAGACCTGGCAGGAGTTGATGCGCGACTTTCCGCAATCGGGAGCCGCCCGCCGGGCGCAGACGCGTCTGTCCGACCTGTCGTCCTAACCTCTTCTATTTCAAGCCGTTGGGCCTCTCGGCCCAGCTCAGAGGGCGGTTTTTCGTCGTTGTTTGACTCCGCTTGAGACACGCCTATATTCACCTTTGTCCTTGTGAATGGAATGCGCTGAGTGTGCCTCGAAGAGGAGAAAACCGGATGATGAAAGCCAGTCTGGGCGTCGCACTGGCGCTGGCCCTTCCCATGGCGGCCTTTGCGACCACTACCGATGCCGTCACCCCGACCACGCCTCCCACCAACCTGAAGAAGGTGGGGGATCACTGGACTCCCTGGGACCCGCCCGTTCCCACCGCTGGGGCGCAGGTTTATGTCATCGTGAAGGGGGATAACCTCTGGGATCTCGCCCAGCGAGATCTGAACGACCCTTATCTTTGGCCTCAGATCTGGGATCTCAACAGGTACGTTCTGGATTCGCACTGGATTTATCCGGGCGATCCCCTGATCATTCCCGGGCCGGTGACCGTGATCGCCGAAGAAACCATGCCGCCGGATGTGGAACCGTCAGAGGAGTTCGGGACGGATACCGGTACAGATACCGATACCGGCATCGATACCGCTACAGATACCGGTTTTGACGATGAAGCTCGCGGCATGGCCCTGATGCCTCAGCCCGATCCCAGCGGCCGGCCCGGTGGCAGGATGGAATACAAGCGAGACCCTGATGCCGCGGCGGACCACTCGGACCTGATGTGCTCCGGCTACATTCTGCCGAAACAGTGGCGGAGCGAGATGTTCATCTATGCGGCCGAGGAAGAGCACAAAGACGCTCAGGCCGCCGGTGATGTGTTGTACATGAACAAAGGCCTTGAAGACGGAGTGAAAGCCGGTGACAAGTTCTACGTAGTGCACCAGGAAGAAAAGGTGAAACACCCGGTCACGGGCAAGAAGGTCGGTTACTACGTGCGCAAAATGGCCGTGGCTCAGGTGATGGTCGTCCAGGCCAATACGGCGACCATCGAGATTGTGGACGGCTGCGGTGATGTGCATGTCGGCTATGACCTCATTGCCTACAGTGAGCTGACTTCGCCCAAGCGCAGGGACACCGGTCTTGAGCGTTATGGCGTGGAAGACAACGGCAATGTCACCGGCCATGTGGTTTATCTCGGTGCCGAAAAGCAGGCCGTGGGCGAGGGCGACATCGTCTATCTCGACCTGGGACAGGCCGACGGCGTTGATGTCGGTGACTACCTGATGGTCTACCGGGACGAGGTGACCTACCAAAAACCCAACGAGGCTGGGCTTGCCCGCATCCGCTGGAAACACAAATCAAGCATTGCAGCCCTGGACGTGCGCAAGCTTCACAGAGGTGAGGAGATCCCCCGCAAGATGATCGGCGAGGTGATCATCCTGGCCATGAACGACGACACGGCCACTGCCAAGGTCATGTATTCCTGGCGTGAAATCTACTCAGGGGACCAGATTCAACTTCTCGATTGACACTTCAAAAGGTTCCAAAGGGGGAAAGGGCCACGGTTCTCCGTGGCCCTTTCTTCGTCCCGCCGGCATGATGGGGAGACCCGTTCTGGTAGCCTGAAGCGGCGAGGGCCGCATCAGAATCCATGATCAGTCGCTTCTGCCTCTATTCCATCCTGAAGAACCTGCGCTTCGCGGATCCGTTTCTGGTCCTGTTTCTGCTGCACGCTGGTTTCAGCTTCGT
>JAPUKF010000090.1 GCA_027295805.1 Acidobacteriota bacterium
GCCCCCCAGAGCGCCATTGATGAAGTCGAAATCCATCTCCGGCATTTCTTTCTTCAGAATCTCCACCGTCCGCCAGGGCCAGGTCTCGGTATCGCCGAGATTCCTGCCGGTGCCGGCCACGGCGGACCCTCCCAGAAAAACGATCCGGGTGCGACTCGCAGGCTTCGGCATGACGATTTCAGGCGTGGAGATATAGCCCAGGCTGTTGACCGTCTTGCCGTCCCCGACCAGTCCCGGGCGAGCCCTGTAGGCTGCGAAGGCATCCGTCAGCGCCCAGCTCGCCATGGGGTTGGCCCCCACCCGCCGGCCGGTCACAGCCCAAAGGTCCAGCGGATCTTTGGCCACCCGGGTCCAGCCCTCCCAGATGAAGAAGGGCGAGGCCGCCAGCAAGAGAAGAAGAATTCTGAAGAGAAACGACTTGCGTGGCGTGAGAGGTGCCGATCCAGCAGCCATTTTCAGGGTCCCTTCCGGTCCCGCCTCGGGTGGTCCAAGTCCGCGCAGCGCAGCCGATAGTAGCCGAAACACGCGCTAGACAACACCAGAGACGACACCAGAATGGCACGCTTTTGGCTTTCTCCCTGCAGGCCATCCTGCGCCTGAGTGCGGCGAGGTTCCCGCAGCACGGCCATTCAAATGGCGGAAATGCCCCGGGACTCAGGACCTCACTTTCTCTGGACCACTACAGGCATGGCGGGAATAGGAGGGGCCGCCGCCTCCGCCGAGCGGCGACCCCTTGGCCGGATGAGCTGTGTGGGGGGCTTAGTCTCACAGGAGGCTCACCCCGGGCCAGGACCAGGCTCTTCCGCCAACCCGGAATGGCCACAATTCCAACCGCTGGTTGCGGCCGATGGGTCGCAGAGTGGGGCGACCTGCGGGTTACCCCCCACTTCTGGACCGCTCATTGTTATGTGGGGGCAATGACCGTGCCGTGCATTGAGGTGGTGTCCCCAACGGGATTTGAACCCGTGTTGCCGCCTTGAAAGGGCGGTGTCCTAGGCCAGACTAGACGATGGGGACCCTAGCGGAAGGAGGCCCGAGCGGGCCTCCGGGCCACTTTACCATAACCTGCGCCGGGCTCAGTCCAGGCGAACATACTCGAAATCGTTCGCGCGGCTGTTGATCCCCTTGGGCGGCGCTGCTATCCAGTTCGCGATCTTGCCGGGCTCCAGAACAGGCTTCATGAGACTGTCCACGAACGCCTTATCCGCCGCCGAGGGCAGCCACTGGGAGCGCCTGCTCTCGAACTCCTCGGCGCTCATGGGTTCACCCTCGGGGTTGAAGGAGTGCCCGGTGTAGATGCCGATATTGCGATTGAAGCGTCGTGAGGGCAGGGTAAAACGAAAATCAAGACCTGCCTTTTCCAGGGTGCGATTCCACATGTCCACGCCGCGCTGGTTGTCGGCGGCATAGCCGTCTCGCAGGACTTCGTTCATGGCATTCCGCAGGGGCACCTCCTGTTCCACCAACCCGTCCCCCTCAGGAACGCTCATGGAATAGCTGCCCTCCAGCGCCACATGGTCCTCGTGGCGCGCCTCGAAGGCGCGGCCTTTGAGGCCGGCGCCGAAGAAATCGGCCGCGTTGGAGGAGATCTCACCCCCGAAGAGATCCAGGGAGATGGAATACCAGAAATTGATGTATCTCTGCACGGTCTCGAAGTCAATGCCGCCCATTTTCCGGACGTCGCAACCGGGATGCTCCTTCATGATCTCGATAGCACGCTGGATGATGCGCCGTATCCCCGTCTCGCCCACGAACATGTGGTGGGCTTCCTCGGTGAGCATGAAGCGGGTTGTCCGGGCCAAAGGCTCGAAGCCGCTCTCTGCCAGGGCCAGGAGCTGAAACTTGCCGTCCCGATCCGTGAACATGGTGAACATGAAAAAGCTGACCCAGTTATCGATGGGTGAGTTGAACGCCTCCAGGATGCGCGGCTTGTCCGGGTCGCCGGAGCGCCGGGCCAGGAGAGCTTCGGCCTCTTCACGGCCGTCCCGGCCGAAGAAACCGTGCAGCAGATAGACCATGGCCCACAGATGCCTCCCCTCCTCCACGTTGACCTGGAAAAGGTTCCGCATGTCGTACAGACTGGGCGCGGTCTGCCCCAGGAGGCGTTGCTGCTCCACCGAGGCCGGCTCGGTGTCGGCCTGGGTCACGATGAGCCGGCGGAGATGGTTGCGGTATTCACCGGGGACCTCGGTCCAGACCGGCTGGCCGGCATTGTCGCCGAAACCGATGGTGCGATCTTTCTCGGGGGGGCTGAGGAAAATCCCCCAGCGATAGTCGGGCATTTTCACATGGTCGAAATGAGCCCAGCCCGACGGCTCCACCGAGATGGCCGTGCGCAGGTAAACATCTTTGGCCTGGAACCCGGCCGGCCCCATGTCCTTCCACCAGTTGAGAAAGGACGGCTGCCAGTGCTCAAGGGCCCGTTGCAGACCCTTGTCGGAGGAGAGGTTGACGTTATTGGGGATCTTCTCGCTGAGTTCCATCATGTTCTTCTCCAGTCGAAGCTCGGACGCTCGGGCCTGCCATACAGTTTGAGAGCGCCCTTTTCACCGACGGCGTTGGGACGCTGGAAGATCCAGTTCTGCCAGGCCGAGAGACGACCGAATACCTTGGTCTCCATGTTCTCGGGACCCGGAAAGCGCAGGGAGGCCTCCATGCCGGTGAGGGCGTCGGGCGAGAGGGAGGCCCGCTCTTCGATGGCCACCCGCACCTCGTCTTCGTAATCGATGTCGTCGGCGGCAATGGTGACCAGCCCTGTTTCCACGGCACCCGCGGCGTCGAAGGCGGGATGTTCTCCCGCTTTCACCTGGCCGCTCAGACGGTCCCACGCCGCCACATCATGCAAGAGGCGCACCTGCAGCCGCGCCAGGTCATGTCCCATGGGGCAGGCGCCCAGGTTGACGGAGGACAGGATCATGCGCAGGGGCCGTTCCGGGTCGTCCAGGGCGTAGGTCCTGTCAGCCGCCAGAGCCGCTTCCAGAAGACTGCCGGCGAAACAGGAATCCGGCTCCACCAGAGCGAAGATGCTGCGGGCCGTGGTGTCCAGGCGGCGAAGAGTGCGCGCCATGGAAAGCAGGATCTCCCGCGCAAACCAGTCCTCACCCGCCAGAGACAGCAGGGCTTCATCGTGAGCAACCACCTGCTCGGGGTCTCCAGCCGACTTCAGGAGGAGAAGACCGATCTCCTCCTCGTTGAAGCGCAGGCGGCAGATGGCGTCATCCAGTTCGCGGAAGATGCGGAACAGGTAGGCGTCGGATCCCTGGGCCCTGAGCGCGGCTGCGTTGGCGGGCGGCGGACCTTCAGGTCCTTTCAGAGTGATGGTGGCCACTCGCTCCCGGCGATCCAGGTCGACGGTCAGGCAACGATAGGCATACCGGTCGGAGCCGATCTCGGCCTTGAGGGGAAGCAGGTTGACGCCCGGGCCCTCCCGCCGGGGAAGGTCCTGACTCAACGCCTGCAGGCGTTCGTCGACCAGGTCCTGGAAGCGGCTGCGGGGTGCGACATGATCCACCAGGCGCCAGCGGCGGGCCCGATCTCCCCGCACACCCTCCGCCAGAGTGCAGAAGACATCGGCGAGATCCCGCCGCACGAGCCGCTTGTCCACGATCCGGGTCAACCCGCCTGTTCCGGGCAGCACTCCCAGGAGCGGCACCTCTGGCAGGCTCACCGCCGAGTTGCCGTCATCCACCAGGAGAATCTCGTCACAGGCCAGTGCCAGTTCATAACCACCGCCGGCGGTCACTCCCTTGCAGGCGGCGAGATACCGCTGTCCCGAGTTTCGGCAGGCGTCTTCGATGGCCAGTCTGGTTTCATTGGTGAACTTGCAGAAATTGACCTTGAAGGAATGGGATGAACTTCCCAGCATGTGGATATTGGCTCCGGCCGAGAACACCTTCTCCTTGCCGGAGGTGATGGCCACGGCGCGCACCTCGGGGTGCTCAAAGCGCAATCGCTGCACCGCGTCGGCCAGTTCGATGTCCACTCCCAGGTCATACGTGTTCAGCTTGAGGACATACCCGGGACGCAGAGGAGCATCCTCCCGCACGTCCCAGACGAGGCGGGCCGTGGCGCCTTCAATCTCCAGCCGCCAATGCCGGTAATGGTCCGGATGAGTTTCAAATTCGATCTCTTGGTTCGGCTCACTCACGGTGATTCCCCGATCAGGATGGTGGAATAGATTCAACCTGGAAGGCGTGCATTATAATTCACATTTAACAGCTTGTCACCTGCTTATTTATGCAATATATTGCATCTTTCATGGATACGACACCTGACAGCCCGCTTCTCAGACAACTGGCGCTCTCCGTGCGCGCCTGGCGTGGCCGGCACCGCCTGACACGCCGTGAACTGGCCGCGGCCTCCGGCCTGTCTTTGCGCTTCCTCGCGGATATCGAGAACGGCACCTGTAACCCGTCCCTGCGCCGCATTGAAAACCTGGCACGGGCTCTGGGAATCCCGGCGGCCACCCTTCTCAGCACCCCCGCCATACCCCGCCACCAGCGTATCGCACTCTTAGGGCTGCGCGGCGCCGGCAAGACCACCTTGGGACGCGCCCTGGCTCGCCACCTGCGCCGCCCCTTCGTGGAGCTGGATGCACGCATCGAGGTTGCGGCGGGATTGTCCCTGGCAGAGATCTTCGAACTCCACGGTGAACAGTATTTTCGCCGTACAGAGCGAGAGGTCCTGACCCGTTTCCTGGCCGAGGAGCGCGCGGCCGTTATGGCCACCGGCGGTGGACTGGTCATGGAGCCCGAATCGTTCGATATGCTCCGCGCCGCCTGCCTGACCGTCTGGCTGCGCGCAGAACCGGCCGATCACTACAATCGTGTCCTGCAACAGGGTGACCGCCGTCCCATGGCTGACAACCCCCATGCCATGGCGGAGCTGAAAACTCTTCTGGCTCAGCGGGCGCCTCTCTATCGGCGCGCGGATCTCCGGGTGGACACATCGAGACTGACCGTCCCTGCAGCCCTGGCCCACATCACTGGACAGCTCCCCGCAGACGGGGCATTCTCTTCCGCGGAGGAGTGAATATGGAGCAGGACAGCGTGGTCATCGTGGCTGGCCGGCGCACTCCCTTCGCCCGCGCCGGCACAGCGCTGGCACATCACTCGGCCCTCTCCCTGGGTTCCCACGCCGTCACCGCCGTCATGGAGGCCGGCGGTCTCCCCAGGGAAAGCATCGGCGCGCTCTGCTTTGGCAATGTGGTCCTGGATCCTCGAACGCCCAACGCCGGCCGTGAAATTGTCCTGCGTACCGACCTGCCGCCAAGCCTGCCGGCGCACACTCTCTCGGCCTACTGCATCTCCGGTCTACGTGCCGTGACGGCCATTACCCAGGAGATCGCAAGCGGGCGCATTCAGGCAGGCCTCGCGGCCGGAGCCGACTCTCTCTCCCAGCCACCTCTTCTCTTTCGCCCTGCCGCCACGCGGACATTCATGGAGCTGGCCCGCGCGCGCGGACTCGGCTCCCGCCTGCGCGCCCTCCTGGGTTTCCGACCCGGGCACCTGCTCCCCGAGGCTCCCGGAGTGGCCGAACCGTCCACCGGTCTGACCATGGGTGAGCACTGTGAGATCACGGCCAAGAGCTGGAAGATCCCCCGCGCCGCTCAGGATGAACTCGCCCTGCGCAGCCATAGGCGTGCTGTGGCGGCGTGGAACGATGGTCGTCTTGCCGCGGAAGTGGCACCCCTGGATGGCCTGACCCGGGACAATCTCCTGCGTCCCGACACGTCCCTGGAAAAACTGGCGGGACTTCAGCCGGTGTTCGACAAGGGTCCCGCGGGAACCCTCACCGCCGGCAATTCCAGCCCCTTGACCGACGGCGGCTCTGCCGTGCTCCTGGCCTCACAACGCCTTGCCGAAGAGGCCGGAGCCCCGATCCTGGCCAGGGTGCGGGACTGGGAGTACGCGGCCATCGATCCCGCCGATGGTTTGCTCATGGCGCCGGCGCTGGCCGTGCCCCGTCTGCTGGCACGCCACGGACTGACCTTGGATGACATGGATCTGGTGGAAGTTCATGAAGCCTTCTCGGCCCAGGTGCTGGCGAACCTGTCGGCCTGGGAGCAGGGCTGGAAAGAGCAGGCGGTGGGGCGCGTGGACAATCTGCAGCTCAACGTCAGCGGCTCATCCATTGCCGTGGGTCACCCCTTCGCCGCCACCGGCGGCCGCATCATCACCACCCTCGCCAACGAGATGCACCGCCGTCAGGTTCGGCGTGGGCTGGTGAGCATCTGTGCCGCCGGCGCCATGGCGGGAGCCGTTCTTCTGGAGCGGCCTTAGCGCGTCCTATTCGTAACGCAGGGCGTCGATGGGATTCAGGCGGGCGGCGTTGAGGGCGGGATAGGTGCCGAAAACAAGCCCTACCAGGAGTGAAAAACCGAAGGCCAGCACAATGGAAAAGCCGGTGACCAGCGTCGTCCACTGGGAGAAGAACGCGACGCCGGAAGCGATGCTGAAACCCAGCAGCACGCCCAGAAAACCACCCAGACCCGAGATCACCACCGCTTCGGCCAAGAACTGGTTCAGGATGTCCCGGGGACGGGCACCCACGGCGCGCCGGATGCCGATTTCCCGGGTCCGCTCCAGCACGCTGGCCAGCATGATGTTCATGATACCGATGCCGCCCACCAGGAGGGAGATGCCGGCAATGCCTCCCATGACGACATTGAAGATTCGCCGTGTGCGGCTGCTCTGCTCGAGCAACTTCTCGGGAACCACCAGGATGAAATCGGCTTCCCCGCCATGGAGATCCCGAAGCACGGTCCCCAGAAGGGCCGTGTTGGTCTCGATGGAGGCCCCAGGCGCGACCTGCAGGACCAGTTCATCAACTTCGCTGGCCAGGCGGGGACGATCGAACATCTTCAGAGCCGTCGTGATGGGCATGAAGATGCTGTTGTTGGCGCTCTCCAGATCCACTCCTTCGAACGAATCCGCGGCGAGATTCTGGTCATGGAGAACGCCCACCACTGTGAACCAGACGTCATTGACCTTCACGGCTTCCCCCACAGGGTCCAGGTAGGCGAAGAGATCCTGCTGGGCCCGGCTACCGAGAAGACAGACCCGGGAAAAACTTCTCTCCTCCAGAGTATCGAAGAAACTGCCATGCTCCAGGCTCAGGTTGTACAGGTTGAAGTAGGAGAGGGTCACTCCCAGAACCTGGGCGGAACTGCGCCCGTATTCCGAGATCACCTGGCTGGACTTGATGCGTTTGCGAGCGCTGGCCACGATGAAGTCCGGCGATACCTGGCGCAGGCCTTCCAGATCCCGCAGCGAGAGCCCCAGGCTCTTCTCCCGCAATGTGTAGAGGTCTTGATCGTCCACCGGCCTGTCCCGGACGATCACATTGCGCAATCCCATGGAATCGATGAGTTTCAAAGACTCCGCCTGGGCGCCGGCACCAATGGAGAGCATGGAGATCACGGCGCCGACACCGAAAATAATGCCCAGCATGGTCAGGAGGGTGCGCATCTTATGACGCACAAGATCGCCGGCGGCGGACCTGAGGTATTCGTCCAGTTGCACGGCGTCCTCAGGAATTCCCGCCGGCGGCCATGTCGGCTTGAGAACTCCCCTCAGGGCCAGGATCATCAAACTCCGCAAGGCCGGCCGGCTCTTCACCCAGGAGAATCCGTTCACCGGCGTCAAGCCCCTCCTGCACGCTGACACGCACCTGGTCACCGGGACCCAGCGTCACCAACCGCCGCCGCACCACACCGTCTTTGTCCACCAGGACGTGGATCCGGGACTCCACGCCGCGCACCGCAGAGCGGGGCACCACCACAGCGCCGGGCAGTTCAGCCACGAGGATCGTCGCCTCCCCTTTCATGCCCGGCTTCAACAGCCCAGGATCTCCCTCATCCAGGGAGACAACCGCATCGAAGTATTTCACCGGGCTACCCTCCCGGATGGGGCGCGACAGCTTGGATACCGACTTGACCCGGCCGGAGAAGACCCGATCCATGTAGGCATCGATGCGCACTTCAGCCTGCGCCCCCTCCTCCACACCGGCGGCGTCCTTTTCGAACACATTGACTTTCAGAGAGGTCCGGGTCGGATCCACGATGGACATGACCACGTTACCCGGCCACAGGGTATCCCCCACCGTGGTCGTACCGCCCCGCCAGTTCTTGCGATAGATCACCATCCCGCTGATGGGGGCCGTGAGCACCAGTTGCGCCAGGCTGGTCTCCACCCGCCCCATCTTGTCCCGGGCCTGACCCTTCTCCACATCCAGGATCTTCTCATCGATGTCGTAATACTCGCCCTTGAGAAGGAGTTTCACGTCGGCAAAGATAATTCGTTCCTCTGCGGTGGACTTGTCAAGGGAGGCTTCGAGTATCTCCAACTGACTGTAGATGGCGTCATCTTCCAGCTGAAACTCAGCCGCCCAGTCGCGCTCCATCTCCGCGATGGCGCGCTGGGTCATGGTGGCATCAGCGTCAATGCCGCGGTCGATACGCGTGCCATCGATCTGACGGCCCGAGGCGCGAAAAGTGGCGGTATGGTTGGCCAACTGGATGTTCAACTGGCTGTCGTCGAAGGCCATAATCACGTCGCCCTTCTCCACCAGGGACCCCTCCGGCGCCAGTTCCTTGACCTTGAGGACTCCCGTGGGCACGCGGGGCACGGCGATGGGCGACGCCTGGTCCGCCTCCAGTTCGCCACGGGCCTTGACCGCCACGACAAAATCGGTCCGCACGGCCGGAATGGTTGCGGTGGGCGCGGTGCGGGCGCTGCTTGCGCCCGGCAGCAGGCCGCACCCGGTGCCCTGTCCACAGGCAACCATGACCAGGAGCCAGACCAGAGGAGCGTGCCATCGCCTCATCAGGTTTCTCCCCGCGCCGGGAGGGACAACCTCTCTCCACCCTCAAGACCCTCCAGGACTTCGACCCTGTTGTCCTGGCGGGAGCCAAGGACAACAGGTGTTCGCTGCCTGCCGCCATTCTTTTTCAGGATGTCCACGAACGTGCCGCTGCGCGTGGAAATCACCGCCCTCACCGGGATGATGACGGCGTCGGCTTGCCTGGCCACCTGGATGGCCACCGTGACGCTCATCCCCGGGCGCATGGCCTCATTGAGTTCGGCCAGGGGCAGGTACACATCAAAAACCTTGGTGGAATCCTGGATGGATCGCTCATGCACCATGCGCCCGACCTCCGCGACCCGTGTCTGCACCTCTTGCCCGGGGAGGGCATCCACCGTCACCCTGGCAGGCTGGCCGATCTTGATGCGTGCGGCATCCACTTCGAGCACCTTGACATCCACTCTCAACGTGGAGATATCGGCAACTTTCAAAATCTTGTGCATCATCCAGACCCGTTCACCGATCTCCCAGCGGCCGCCGTTACGCTTGGGAATATAGAGAACGACACCATTAATGGGCGCCTTGACCTCGAACTTCTCGCGGGCGTTGCTGAAGTATTCAATCTTCTGCTCCATCCGCTGTTTCTTGATATCCAGAAGTTTCAGCTTGCTGCGCACCAGATCTCTCTGGAACTGGAGTTTGGCCTTCAGGAACACCACGCGCTCTTCGGCCAGGGCCTTTCGCCGCCGTGTCTGGGCCAGTTCCAGGGCCGGCACCAGCTCGTCGGGAACGGAAGCTTCCACCGAAACCATTTCAACCTCGGCCTGCGCCTCCACCAGGTCCAGGTCAAGTTGCTTGAGCTGGATCTCCAGTTCACGCTGTTCCTTTTCTTTCTCCTGGGTAACGGTTTCCAGCTCGGCCCTGTCATCGCGCAGGCGATCCTCCAGGTCCTGAGCGTCGAACCGGGCGACCACCTGCGCCGCTTTGACCAGGGCACCTTCCGGAACCATCCATGTGAGGTTGTAGTTCCAGACATCCTTGACCGATGGCGGCCCCATCTCATAGTAGATGGCTGCCTCGAGTGTGCCTCCGGCCCGCACCAGCACCGAGAAGTCTCCCCGGGCGGCCACCGTGAAGCCGTTCTCCAGACGAGCGTGTGACGCGGCCCACCACCACGTGCCACCCGCGCCCAGGATCAGAAACAAGAGCAGGAACCGGGGCCATGTCTTCATCATGAATTCGCTCCAGCCGAGACACCACCCAACCCGAAGCGGGTCACTACCTGGGCATCGCGTTCAGCATCCAGGACATATTCCGTGGCGTTACCGCTCACGGGATGGATGCGCATTTGCCCGCCGGCGTTCCCATCCTCAGACGGCACTGCAAGCCACGCCTCATCTCCCCGCCAGGTCACCCAGGAACGGGGGACCAGGGGAACGGATCGCCGTCGTTCCACCACCACGCGCCCTCGCACCGACATGCCCGGCTTCATGGCTTCAGGCCATGTCTCCGACAGGCTCGAGACCACCTTGAAGACCCGCACCTGGGAATCCTCACTGCGGGTCACCGCCATGGACGGGATCTCCCGGATGATCCCTTCCAGGCGCCTGCCGGGAAAGCTGTCCATGGCGAGTTCCACGCTCATACCCTGAGTGAGAAGTCGGGCATCCACCTCGTTGACCAGAAAGACAACCTGCATGACGCTCAGATCGGGAAGCCGCATGACGGTCTGGCCCGGCCAGCATGAATCTCCTTCCTGCCAGCGGGCCGTGCTTCGCGGCCTTCTTTCGTACGTCACAAGCCCGGCAGCAGACGCTTTGATGGAGAGAAGTTCCAGGCCGGCCTGAGCGCTCCACAGGTCTTGTTGCAATTTGTCTCTCTGGATGGCCAGGACATCCAGCTCGGCATCTCCCCTTTCCCGGGTGGCGCTGATCCGGCTGGTCGTTTCTTCCAGCTCACGGGCTGCTGTCTCATAAGTAAGCTGGCGCTCACCATACTCCCGCCGCGAAACGATCTCCTGGTCGATGTCGGCCTTGAGTTTCGCCACATCGTAGGCGTAGGACTTCTCAGCCTGCTGGATCTCAAGATCTTTGAGGGTGCTCTCGATCTCGTTCCTCTGGGCAACGATCTGAATCTCCGCATCTAGAATTTTGTTCTCCAGCTCCAGGACCTGGTCGGCCAGGGCTGAATTATCGAAATCGAGAATCGGATCCCCCTCCTGCACCAGTGTCCCCTCCTCGGCCATGAACTGGATCCGCATCTGGAAGATGGCGGTCCGGGGCGCGTTGATGGCAATGGACGCGACCGCCTGCAGTTCGCCGGTGAGAAGGAGTTCCCGCACGAATTCACCACGACGCGGAACTGTCGAGTCGCTGAATCCCGCGGCCTCGGCCTTCCCTTCCAGGGACGCGCAACCAGCAGATACCAGGGCGAGGAGAGATACTCCCAGTCCTGCCGCAATCCTGGCCCGGCGCCGGCAAGCGCGTTGGCCGGCGCCTTGTGATCTCATCTGGCTGGAGAAAGTCATGGATGTTTGCCGAGGGAACAATGCCCGTCAACAATCTTACGCTACCGGCATCCTTCTGCGACGTGATCCGGGTGGGGGCGGTAAAAACTTGTAAAGGTTCAGGCCGAGGGGGCCGTGGCATCCACCGCCACGGCTGCTTCCGAAGATCGGATGCCGGCTCCCCGGTCAGGCCAAGTGATGCGGGCCAGGACCAGGGTGGCGTCGTCCTCCAGATCTCCTTCCCCATGAAAAGAGGTG
>JAPUKF010000091.1 GCA_027295805.1 Acidobacteriota bacterium
CGTGGCCATCTCGAGTTTGCGATTGTCGATCCGGGTACCGGTAAACCCATCAGTGCCTGGAACAAGATCAACGGGTTCCAGAACAACTACGGGAATACCGGTGTTATCCCGTTCTTCATCAACTGTATCTTCGAAGGCTACGACGATTTCTACGACGCGGCGGCAGCTCTCGGAGGAACAGCGGGATTCGACCCGACAGCCCAGAACACCCCCGGGAATCTATACAACGCCGATGACCTCGCCTCCGAGGACGACTACTTCGATCCCAACGACCCGCTGCGCCTCTTCGGCGCATCGAGTCGTGGCTTCCCGCAGTTCGTCTTCGCTTCCCTGGGTGACTGGACCAGTTCCGACCCGCAAGCCGTGGGCAAGGCGTTCACCGTCGGCGTGCCGGGGGAAACCGGCATAGGTATCTGGATCAAGTCGCTGTTCAACCTGGACGAGGCTTCCGGACGGACCATCCGCGTGCGCTACGTCTGGACGGACATCGAGATCGGGGTAGGCGTGATCTGGACCCAACTGTTCGGTAATCGTCTGGGCAACGCGACCCGCGGCTGGATTCTCGATGACATGGCCGTCTCCGGCGTGGTGGATGCTCCCATCGTGCTGGCGGTTGATGCCCGGTCGTCGCCGGCCGCCATCGATTGCCCTGTTGATCCGGATCCGTCCACACCTGGTAACGAAGCCGCTTGTGACACCGTCACCGCTGTGGCCAGCAACGATCTCGCCATCCCGGTTTCCGGCTCTGCCGTGACTCTGGATGCCGCAGCATCTTCGGCCAACTCCTGTGTCAACGGCCACCTCGAGTACCAGTGGCGCATCGGTGGATCCATCGTGCAGGATTACTCGACCAATCCGAGCCTGCTGGATGCTCCGCTGCTGACCACTCAGTACACCGTGACTGTTCGTTGCTCCACCGACACACTGTGCCTCGACACAGACAACGTGGTTGTCAATGTCCTTGACCAGCGGGAAGCCTCGGCTATCCCGGGTGAGCTCATGGAGGTCGACCCGGCGGGTCCGGGCCTGACGTTCATTGCCCACGAGCCTTCGGTAGGCAGTTGCTCGGCCTTGGACATAGTCAGCTCCGACCTGCTGGGCACCGGTGGTGAGTTGCGGCAGACACCTGTGGACCGTAGCGGCGTTGAAGCTGGCGTGGCCCTGCGGGCTGACCTCTGCTCTTCAGGGGCCATGCAGCCCACCGGTGTTCCAGGAACGTTCTCCTTCACCCTGCCCCTGGCAGCGGATGTCGGCGAGATCGACGGCTTCCTGGCCCAAGGTACCTGCCAGAACATCATCGGCACTCTGGGTCGCCTCAAAGTGGGCGGCTCGCTGGAATCGGGTCGTGGAGGTCCCGACCCAGCCGGGCTGGTACCCTGTCCCTAGAGCGGGACGCGTAGTTTAAGCACCGCATTTGACGCGGGGCCGGGAAACCGGCCCCGCTTTTTTTTGCGCGGGAAGGCGGGCGCCTCATGGCGCGAGTCGTGGCAGGTTCCGCCGGCAGGGAACGTCAGATGGGGGTTAGGAAAACAGCGTCGGGGGCGGCGCGCCCCCTTGCAGGTGGCGCACGGCACGACGGGTGAGGCGGCGCCCGCGGGGTGTGCGCTCCAGGAAGCCGATCTGCAACAGGTACGGCTCATGGATCTCCTCGAGGGTGTCCTTCTCCTCCCCCAGGGCCGCGGCCATGGTCCCCAGGCCGACCGGGCCTCCCCCGAAGGTCTTCCAGATGAGAGTCAGGAGACGCCGGTCCAGGTCATCGAGACCCAGGCAGTCGACGCCCAGGCGTTCCATGGCCTGCGCGGCCAGTTCCCTGTGCATGCGGCCATCGCCATCCACCTCCGCGAAGTCTCGCACTCTACGCAGGAGGCGGTTGGCGATGCGCGGGGTGCCCCGGGCACGGCGGGCAATCTCGCTGCACCCTTCCTCCTCGGCTTCCAGTTGCAGCAGGCGGGCTGAGCGGGCCACGATGGTCGCCAGGTCCTCCTCGGGATAGAACTCCAGGTTATGGACGATGCCGAATCGTGAGCGCAGAGGCGCCGTCAGCAGGCCCAGGCGTGTGGTTGCCCCCACCAGCGTGAAGCGCTTCAGGTCCAGGCGCACGCTGCGAGCGGCGGGGCCCTGGCCGATCATGATATCCAGGCAGAAATCCTCCATGGCGGGATAAAGAATCTCCTCCACTGCCGGGCTCAGACGGTGGATTTCATCGATGAAGAGGACGTCACCTTCTTCCAGGTTGGTGAGGAGGGCGGCAAGATCACCGGCGCGCTCCACCACGGGGCCGGAGGTGGGACGGAAGCCGGCACCCATCTCCCGCGCCAGGATCTGGGCCAGGGTGGTCTTGCCCAGGCCCGGGGGCCCCGCCAGAAGCACGTGATCCAGGGTCTCCCCGCGGCCCCGGGCAGCCTGCAGGAAAACCTGCAGATTGTCGATGACACTCCCCTGTCCGACGAAGTCAGCAAGCCTGAGGGGACGTAGCCCGACCTCCAGGCCATCCTCGCCAGGCACGCTGCTGGCGGAAATCAGGTCGTCAGGTCGTTGCGAGTCCACCCGGTTCGTCCTTTCACGGCGCCTGGCGGCCTGCCAGTTGCTGGAGGGACCGGCGCAGGATCTCCTCCACAGCCTGCCGCTTCGGCCCACCGGCAAGAACTTCATCCAGCGCCCTGTTGACCACGCTCTCTTTATAGCCCAGGCTCAACAGAGCCAGGCGCACATCTTCGCGGGCATCACCGGCCTGAGCTCCAGTCGAAGACAAGCCTGCGGCTTCCGTGCCCAGATCATCCATCTTATCGCTCAATTCGGTCACAATGCGCTCCGCAGTTCTCTTACCCACACCCGGCAGGGCCACCAGGCGGCTGAGATCCCGCTGCCGAATGGCATCCACCAAGGGCTCTACCGGAATCTGGGAGAGAATGCCCAGGGCCATCTTCGGGCCGATGCCCGACACCTTCTGCAAGCGCAGAAACATCCGCCGCTCGCGACGTTCCAGAAACCCGTAGAGGGTTATCTCCGACTCGCGCACATGGGTGTGAACTGTCAGTTCCACCGGCCCCGCCGCCGGCAGGGCCGCATAGGTAGTGAGCGAGATGAGCACTTCATAGCCGACACCCGCCACATCGATGACCAGGCGTCCCGGAGCCCGCTCCACCGCTTCACCCACGAGCCGGCCGATCATGGGTGCTGCCCTTTGCCAGGCCGGTTCCCCGCCCCGCCCCTGCTCACACCCACCGCCTCCTCGACCAGGTTCTGCCGGAGGTGAGCGGCATGGCAGAGCGCGACGGCCAGGGCATCACTGGCATCATGGCCGATCTCGGCCGGAGAGCCGGGCAGCAGGCGAGCCACCATCCAGGCCACGCGCGTCTTGTCCGCGGCGCCGGCGCCCACAACGGTCTTCTTCACCGTTGCCGGCGGATATGCCGACACCGGAACTCCCGCCTGCACCGCGGCCAGGATCAGGACGCCACGGGCATGGGCAAGCTTGAGCACCGAGCGGACGTTCGCCGCATGGAATATGTCCTCCACAGCCACCATATCGGGAGTCAAGCGGGCCATCAGGTCGCCCGCCCGCTGGTGGAGAACCTGCAGGCGTTGCGGGAGTTCGGCCCGGCGCGGCGGCGAGAGAGTGCCGGACTCCAGGTAAGTCAGGCGGCTGCCGGCTTTCTCGATGAGACCGTAACCGGTGTGGAGAGATCCCGGATCAAGCCCGAGGATACGCGCCGCTCCGACGCCCGGCCGGGTCACGTCAATCCTGATCCGGATCGGTTTCCTCGAGTTCCATGTTCCCCCAGACCTTCTGGATGTCGTCATGGTCATCGAGCGCTTCCAGCAGGCGAATCAACTGGTCGGCTTTCTTGCCCGAAATCTTGACCGTCGTACTGGGGATTCGGGAGACCTGGGCGGCCTTGAGAGCCATGCCGGCAGCGGTGATGGCCTTGCTCACCGCCTCAAAAGCATCCACCGGCGTGAGCACTTCAAAGACGCCATCCACCTCATCGATATCTTCGGCGCCGGCTTCAAGGGCAACATCCATGATCTGCTCTTCGCCGGCCGTGGCGGCATCAACCTCCAGGTAGCCCTTTTTCTCGAAAATCCAAGCCACGGAGTTGGGAGCACCCAGATTGGCGCCATTCTTGGCAAGAAGGTGACGAATCTCAGGCGTTGTGCGGTTGGGGTTGTCGGTCAACACCTCCATGAGGAGAGCCACGCCCTCGGGGCCATAGGCCTCGTAGGTGATCTCCTCATAAGTCACGCCCGGCAGTTCACCGGTGCCACGCTGGATGGCGCGCTTGACGTTGTCCAGCGGCATGTTGATGGCCTTGGCGGCCATGACGGCGCTGCGCAGACGCGGGTTGCCGTCAGGATCCCCACCGCCGGAGCGGGCGGCTACCGTGATCTCCCGGATCACCCGGGTGAACTCACGGCCTCGCTTGGCATCCGCAGCCGCCTTCTTATGCTTGATGGTGCTCCACTTGTTATGGCCGGACACGAGCTGCCCTCCGGGAGAAACCCATCATAATATACGCCTTTGGCCGCCCGCAACGTGCCGCCCGAGGCCCTGCTCGCAGCAGGAGTTTTGCTAGCATGGTCAGATGATCATGCGGCGACTGACCAAGTATCGTCCAGGACTCGCCATGTCGTGCGCAGGGGTCCTGGTCCTGGCGACCGCGGCCTGCGGCGACGGAAGCGGCGCCCGTCAAGCTCCCGCCGGCGAAGACACCCATCCAAACATCGTACTCATCACCCTGGACACAACCCGGGCGGATCACCTGGGCGCCTACGGTGGTGACGCCGGCGTCAGCCCCCATCTGGATCGCCTGGCGGCCTCGGGGACGGTCTTCACGGCCTGTGACACGGCGTCCCCCCTGACTCTTCCCGCACACGCGACGCTGCTGAGCGGCCTCTATCCACCGCGTCACGGTTTGCGCGCCAACGGACGCGGGCGCCTGGACGCAGATCTGCCCATCCTGCCGCAATGGCTTTCCCAGCGTGGTTATCAGACCGGCGCCTTCATCAGCAGTGCCGTTCT
>JAPUKF010000092.1 GCA_027295805.1 Acidobacteriota bacterium
CGTGAGCGAACCGCGCTGACAGGGTGAGAGGCTCGCCCGCATGCAGGTCGGGAAGGCGCTGCGGGTAGGTCTCGAGCGGTGCGTCCCCCTCCCATGTGAGTTCAATGTCCGTCATGACCGGCCGCGACAAGCGCGATAAAAACAGATCGATGTCGTTTTCGGCCTGATCGACACGCGAGATGAAATCGCTCAGGCCCTGCCCCGCGGCAGCCATCTGCCGCATCAGGTAACGGTTTGGCGCGGCTCCGATGCCGAGGGTGTGAAGACGGGCTGCGCCGAGACGAGAGCGAATCCGCGCCAGCACGGCATCCTCGGTGCTTACCGCCCCGTCGGTCAAGAAGATCATGCGCTCCACCCGCCAGCTCTCATGACGCGCCACCATCTGAAGGGCGGCGTCGAGGGCGAGATCGATGCGCGTGCCCCCACCGGCGGTCAAACCCTGGATCCACCGGTATGCCTGCGCCCGCTCCGCCTCGCCGGCGGCCACATAGTCGCCCGCGAAGACGCGCACGCTGTTGTTGAACGCGAGGATGTTGAAGGCGTCGTCCGGGTGCAGGCGATGGACGGCGGCAGCCAGCGCCGCCCGCGCCTGTCCCATGGATGGCCCGCTCATGGATCCTGAGATATCGACAACGAAGAGAGTCTCCGTGGCCAGGCCGGTCATTTCCGGAGCCTCCCGTGGGGGCAGCACCATCAACAGCACGTACCGGGCTTCCTCTCCGTCCTCGGCCAGAAGTACCGCTTCGGGCTCGTGACCGACCTGGGGAACAAACCGCAGGTGGAAGTCACGATCCGCCGAAAACGGTGTGCCCTGCTCCGGCTCGATGACCAGCACCTCGTTATCCCACTGCGAGGCGATGACATGGGAGTTCGATGTAAATTCCTCCAGGGGCAGGCCGGCCTGGAGCCGCACAGTCAAGCGTGCCAGCGGCGGCTCCGCCACCAGAACGGGAATATCGGCCGGGTCAATCCTCCCACCGGGGTCCGTCTCCTGCCTCGACGGCGGACCGTAGCGAGAGGTATAGGTCAAAGGAAAGACCAGTTCGAAGGCACCATTGTCGTAGGTCAATTCCTCGACATACTCGAGGCGCACGTGAACCTCCTCGCCTGGATTCACACCGCTCACAGCGGTGATGAACAGATTCGGCCGGTCCTGCTCCAGCAGTGCCGCCTTTCGCCCTTCCCGGCGGGCCGTCTCGTAGGTCCGGCGCGCGGCCTCCTTTTCCTGGATCACGGCAACGATGCGCCGCTCCCCGATGCGGATCTCCATGTGGTGTACGGCCGCCCTTTCCGGCAGAGGAAAGATGTAGACGGCCTCGATGGTCTCCGCCGTCGGGTTCTCGAAAACCTGGCTCACGGTCCCGTGAACCATGAGCCCGGTGACATCAATCTCCACCTGGAGATCCAGCATGGGCAGCGGCTGACGAGACCCGGGAGGACCCCAGAGCAGCGTTCCGGTCCCGATGTCAGCCGGCACTTCACCATTCACCGGGGCCTCCATCCCGTGTCCGGCCGGGAGGACCTTCGCCCCGGCCGGCATCGCGAGCGCCATGGCGAACAGGCCGGTCGCGCCACACACGAGTGCCACGGCAATGCGGGACCGCGACAGGCTGATGAGTTCTCGGATCCAGATAGTGACTTTCATGGCATGTCCTCCCACTCTCGTCTGCGGGACAACACTGCATGGCGCGTGCCACGAGGCCGAGTACCTGTTTTCAGTGTTTTGCGGGAGACAATCTCGAGTGATCGTGTCTGAGTGTCCCCTCGCCGTGTCAGCCCGGACACCGGGGCTGGGTGAGAGATCTCAAAAGGCGTCGGAGAGAAGGTTTCTATGTATGTCAAGTTTGGGGTTCAAACCGCTTGAAAAGCCTCTATCTGCGTGTCAGTATGCGTATCACTGGGGGGACAGGGATGAAGCGTCTCATCGGTATAGCCGTGGCGGGTCTGGGGCTGGCGGTATCACTCACCCTGGCCAACCCGCCTGATGACGCGGAAAAGATCGGTTCCGAAACCTGCGCCCTCTGTCATGACGAACTGGCTACGGCGTTTGCCGCCAACATCCATCAGCGAGCCGATGCGGAGGGTTCCTGCGAGGGCTGCCATGGTGCCGGCAGCGCCCACATGGAGGAAGCCGACCCGGAGTTGATCCGGCGATTTGGGGCCGACGCCGAGACCACTGATGTCAACAACGCCTGCGCCACCTGCCATGCCCGGGACCGTGGCCACCGCAACTGGGACCGGGCCGATCATAATGAGGGAGGCCTGGCCTGCACATCGTGTCACGCCGTTCATGAGCCTGAGACAAAGGTTGGTCTGCTTTCCCGGTCGTCGCCAGGGCTCTGTTACACCTGCCACGCCGAGGTGCGCGCTGCGTTCCTGCTCCCGGAGCACCATCCGGTGGACCAGGGCGGTGTCGACTGCACCGACTGTCACAATCCGCATGCTCCGGGCCAGCGCCGGCTCCTGGGCGGCTTCAAGCAGGCGGATTGCTTGCGCTGCCACTCCGAATACCGCGGCCCGTGGTTCTTCGAGCACCAGGCGGTCGCGGTGGAAGGTTGCACGGCCTGCCATTCTCCCCACGGCTCGGTGAACCGTCACCTGCTGACCTATCAGCGGGTGGGAGATCTGTGCCTCCAGTGCCATCCAGTGAAGCCTTTCTTCCACGTGG
>JAPUKF010000093.1 GCA_027295805.1 Acidobacteriota bacterium
TCGCAACGCGGCCAAGAAGAAGACAGCCAGGAAGAGCACTCGCAAGGTGTCGCGCAAGGCGGCCAAGAAGAAGACGGCCAGGAAGAGCGCTCGCAAATTGGCATCCAGGGTGGCGAAGAAGAAGGCCACGACAAAAAAGACGCGCCCTGTCCTGGACCCGGTGATCGTGGCGGCCTGGCGGATGGCGCGCCAGGGGCTCGATCAGCAGGCCCTGCATCCTCCCCGGGATCTGGCGGAAGCTCTGGGACGGTCCGGGTGGCTGGCGAAACTGTCCGGGACGACACCCTACCTGGCCATGGTGGCTCGCTATGCCTCGTTCAGCAGGCACGATCTGGATCACAATCTGTTCCATTCAGGAACGCTTCTGGAGGTTCCGGCCATGGGCGGCCGCTGCAAGATTCTCCCCGCACCCGACGCCTGGCTGGCCCTGCAGGGTTTCCGGCCGCTGGTGGACAGCTTGCTCAAGGAACTCCTGAGCCGTCACAGGGTCATGACCCGGGCAGGTCTCGCGAATCTCGAAGATGTGGTGCGGGCTGTCCTGGCCGGCCAGGCCCTGTCGGTGGAGACGCTGCGAACCCGGGTCCCCAAGCGCCTGGTGAAGGAGCTGGGAGCCGCCGGAATGCGCCATGGTCTCCTCACCACGGTGGACCTGGCTCTCTGGCACCTGTGGTCCGCCGGTGAAGCCGTGAGCCGGCCGGTGGAAAAGCGACTGGATCGCACGCGCCGGGAATATGTTCTGCGTCGCGACCTCCCCGGGCCGGCGTTGACGGCCGATCTCCGGATGCGTCCCAGAGAAATATGGCTGCGGGAGCTGGCTGGTTGCTACTTCCGCTGGGTGGGACTGGCCCGGGCGGAGGATCTGGCTTGGTGGATGGATGTGGCGCCGGCGGAGGCCCGCGCCACCATCGGCCAGCTGGACCTGGCACCGGCCTCCATGCGCGGTTTGCGAGGTATCTGGTATCTCATGGAGCGGGACCTGGAAAGCCTGAACAACTTCCAGCCCTCCGCCGTGCCGGCCGTGTCCCTTGTGCCCGCCGGCGATCTGCTGACCAGTTGCTGGCGGTCTTCGGAAGGGCTGATGGCGCCGGAGGATCTGGCTCGTCCCATGGCCGTGGGTGGCGTCAAAGCAGCGGCACGGGTCACCTCGCCGGCGCCCGGCGACGAGCATTTCGTGGTGATCGGCGGGCGCGTGGCAGGCGCCTGGCAGCATGGCAACGACGGCGTGCTCCGTTATTCCACATTCCATCCGCAGAGCCAGGACGTCAGCACCGCGCTGCGCCGCCGGGCCGCCGCCATGGCGGAATTCATCCGCCGGGAACTGGGGGGCACGGGCCTCGGCCAGGCGCGACAGGATGGTGCCGGCGGCCTCACCGCCAGCGAGGAAGCCGGGGTGCCGGGCACAGCCGGCGGCCTGATGGGAACCATGGACGTGAAGGGATGATCGTCGGCCTGGGCATGGATCTGCTGGAAGTGCAGCGCATGGAAGGCGCCCTGAGGCGCAGGGGTGAACGTCTTCTGCAGCGGCTTTTCACCGCCGCCGAGCGCGATGCCTGCCGGGCGGCAGGGGGTGGGACGTGGCGCTGGGCGGCCCGGTTTGCCGCCAAGGAGGCCGTCCTCAAGGCCCTGGGCACGGGCTGGGCGGAAGGTCTGGGGTGGCACCAGGTGGAAATCCTGCGCGCCGCAAATGGTCGGCCCCATGTGCGCCTCAGCGGTGTGGCTCTGGAGACCGCCCGCAGCCTGGGAGGCGACCTCTGCCATGTGAGTCTCACCCATCAGAAAAGCCATGCGGCGGCGGTCGCCATCCTGGAGCGTGCAGCCGGGCCGGAGTCACGTTGACTCTTTGCAGGCTGCCCTCATCCCGCCGGCGGGATCGCCGCAGCCTGCTCATAGCGGCCGTGCTGGCTGCTTCAGTATTCCTCCTGGAAGTTGCCGGGGGGATCTGGACAGGGTCTCTGGCCCTGCTTGCCGATGCTTCTCACGCTCTCACCGACCTCCTGGCCATGATGGTGGCTTATGCCGCCACGGTGATGGCCGGGCGGCCGCCGGATCGCCGCCGGACCTGGGGCTACCACCGGCTGGAGATTCTCTCCGCCCTCACCAACGGTCTCCTTCTCCTGCTCATGGCCGTGTTCATCGCGTGGGAAGCTGTCCAGCGTTTGCGCGCACCCACGCCAGTGGCCTCCGGTGGGATGCTGGTCATCGCCGTCGTGGGCCTCATGTTCAACCTGGCCGGTGTCATGGTTCTGTCGCGGGCCTCCGGGTCTCTCAACGTACGCGGCGCCCGCTGGCACCTGGCCGGTGACAGCCTTGCCTCCGTCGGGGTCATCCTGGCGGCGGTGGTCATCGCTTTGACTGGTATGCTGCGCTTCGATCCGGCCGTGTCGCTGGTCATTGTCGCCATCATTGTGTTCGGTGCGGTGCGCCTGTTGCGCGAAGCCGTCGATGTCCTGCTGGAATCGGCACCCGCCGGCTTGAACCGTGATGAGGTGGCCGCGGCCATCAGGGAGCTGGATGGCGTCCTCGGCGTCCATGACCTTCATATCTGGTCCATCACCACCGGGATGCCGGCCCTGTCCGGCCATGTCACCGTGCCCCCCGGCGGCTGCCACAACGTGGATGAGATCCTCACCCGGGTCAAGGTGATCCTGCGCGAGCGTTTTGCCATCGACCATACAACTATCCAGGTGGAATCGGAGCACTTCGAGGACATGGGAGTGCTTCACTGACCGGGGACTCTCGTCGAGAGGAATACGATGCCGCGCCTGCACCAGTTCCGCCAACGCCAGCTCACCCGCATCGCCAACCTGACCTGTTCCCATCCCCTGGCGGTGGTGGTGGCTGCGGGCCTGGTCACCCTGCTGGCCATTTTCGGTCTCACTCGCCTGCACTTCGAGACGGGGCTGGCGGACTATCTGCCCGAAGACTCCCCTGTGGTCCGCTTGTTCTCCAGAGCCGTGGCGCACTATGGCAGTTCCGACCACCTGGTGGTGGTGCTGCGCGGCGACGAGGAGGACGCCGATGCCCGCAAGGTCTTCGCCGATCAGATTGCCACGCGCCTGGAAGCCAGCGGCATGGTGGACAGCGTGCAATACCGGTTCGGTTCGGAGGGGACGGCCGGGCGGGTGCCTGCCATCCTGGATTATGCCCTCTACTACCTGGATGACAATGGCCTGGCTCAGTTCGCGGACAGCCTCAAAGCGGAGAAGATTCGCGACCGGGTGCGCGCCAACCGGCGCCTTCTTCTTTCGCCGGCGTCCATGATTTCCAAGGAGCTCGTGCAACGGGATCCCCTGGGGCTTCGCGACCTCTTCGCCAGCCGCTTTCGCAGGTTGAAGGGCAATCTCAATCTGCGCTTTTTCGATGGCTATGCCTTCAGCCAGGACCTGGAAATGCTCGTCATGCTGGTCAAGCCCGTGCAGCCGGCGCAGAACCTGACCTTCACCGAAGAGCTTCTGGCCCGCACAGGCATTGTCCTTGAGGAGGCCCGGGTCGCGACGGGCGAGGAGATTGGCGAGGAGGCCCTGGCCGGCGTCATCACGGATCTCACCGGCGGTTACCCCATTGTCGCCGACTATACCAGCCTGCTGAAGAACGACATGGGCTGGACCATCGCCACCGCTTTTGTCGGGGTCATGCTGCTCTTCCTGCTCGCGTTCCGACGCATCGGGTCCCTGTTGTACGTGGGGGTGCCGCTCCTGGTGGGCCTGGTCTGGACCATGGGGTTTGCCGGCCTCACCATAGGTCGCCTGAACTTGTTCACGGCAGCGGCGGCGACCATCCTTCTGGGTCTGTCCATCGACTTCGCCATCCATCTGTTCAACCGGTACGTGGGAGAAAGAGACCGCGGTCGCACCATGGACGAGGCCATCCACTGCGCCATCGTGGAGACCGGCAGCGGCATTCTCACCGCGGCCCTGACCACGGTGGCGGCCTTTGCCGCCTGTACCATCACGCCCATCGACGGCCTGGTGCAGCTGGGCATCATCTGCGGCGTCGGCATGATCCTGAACCTGGTGGCGAATTTCTTCCTGCTGCCGGCCCTTCTCATGTTGCGCGGTGGTCGCAGGCATCGTGAGTCGTACAAGGATGCGTCGTTCAACTTCGGCCTGGGCGCCACGGCGCGGTTTGTCACGCGGTATCCGCTGGCGGTGGTGGTTTTCTGGGGTGGGCTCGCAGGGCTGTTTCTCTGGGGCCTGCTGACCACCTCCATCGACACCGACTTCCGTTCGTTGCGCCCTGACTCCAGTCGCGCCATCCAGGTGCAACGGGAGCTGACCCAAAAAATCGGATCGGGGCTGATCTACTCTCTGATCCTGATTGATGCCAACAGCGAGGCGGAAGCGCAGGCGCGCAATGTTCAGGTCGCCCGCCGGCTGGACAAGCTGGTGGAGAGCGGGGAGGTGATCTTCTACTTGTCCCTGGCCAGTGTGATCCCGCCGGCGGACAGGCAGCGCCAGGTCCTGGCCTGGCTGGAGAATGAACGCAGGGAAGAAGCGGGAGCCCTGGATGTGGATCGCATCGCCGCCGATCTGTCTGCAGCCATGACGGAGGCGGGCTTCCGGCTCGGACAGTCGTATCAGGACACCGTGTCCCTCTTGCGGCGGGTGCTCAGCCTGGAGCGGGAGTTGACCCTGGAGGGCATCCATGATCAGGCCCTCCACCGCTTCGCCGACCGGTTCGTTTACCGGGAGGGCGACACCATCGAGCTGGCCACTTACGTTTATCCCAGCCGCAGAGACGGAAGTGGACAGTACAAACTCATGGAGTATCTGGAGGAAAATGTTCTGGCCGGGGTGGAAGACGCCAATGTGATCGGCGTGGCCATTCTCGGGCGTGAGTTGAAGCGGCTCATCCGGGAGGGGTCCATCGAGGCGGCGTTCCTGGCCATGGGCCTGGTTCTGGCCATTTTATGGACTCATTTCCGGCGCCTGAGTTACGTGGTCCTCACGGCCGTGCCGCTGCTGCTGGGTGAACTGGGCGCCCTGGGAGGCATGACCCTCCTGGGGCATAACCTCAACATGGTGAGCATGGGGATCATCCCCATCATTCTCGGCATCGGCATCGATGATGGAATCCACATCGTGCATCGCTTCATGGATCAGGGCGAGAAAGATGTGCCGGGAGTATTCCGTTTCGCCGGCAGGGCGGTGGTGATCACATCCATGACCACCATCGTCGGTTTCGGTTCGCTGATCTTCTCATCCTACAAGGGCCTGTGGAGCGCGGGCCTCTTTGCCATCCTGGGAGTCGGCATCTGCTTGCTGGCATCCATCACCCTGCTGCCGGCGCTACTTCAGATTTTTGTGGTGGGTCGGCGGGAACGCGCCGCCGGCTGAGAGACGTGAGTCCGTCAGGGGTGGGCAAGTCGCTGATGCACCGAACAGGCCTGGCCGTGAGTGCAGGGTTGGACCGGCCGGAACGGATCGATTCCCGCGGCATAAGCGCTGGTGAATGACGGGAGCGAACCGTACCTGGTCACCGTGAATTCCTGAGCAGACACCACCGGGATGCCGTAGCCGAATCCCAGGCGGTAGGCGAACGGGAGAACCGGATACTCACGAAAATCATTGATGGGATAGCGGGGCAGGTCGGCTCCCACGGGCGGACGGTCAGGCTCGGGGGACTCCAGTTCTCGGAGGCGCTCTTCCATCTGGGCCCGGCGCTGGTCGTCCGGGTCGCTCCGGATGGTGACCTCTATCGCGGACGGCTGGGCGGCCGGCACCGCGGCGACGGGGGATGACTCCGAGTTGCCGCCCCGGTCGGATGATGAGATGACGCCCCGGGTTGCCTTGACCGGGGTACCGTCCAGGCGGCGGCCGTTCTCGTCCAGGTTGGTCAGGACGATCGCCTGGCGGCCATCCTGTCCTGTGTTGATGAAAACCCGCACGCCTTTGTCGGGGGCTGCCTGCAGGGCGGCGGCGTCTGCAGCGGCATCATCCTGGTCCATGAGTAGCACCATGAGAGCGTCATCAGCGCCGGCACGGCGCAGGGCAATGAGGTCGTCGACGCCGAGATCCAGGTATGTGCCGGTGCGCTCAACCTGCATCAGAACCAGATCGGCACCGATGCCGGCCTCCAGAAGGAGGAGCACATCCCCCAGTTCCAGGGGTTCCGCGGCGCCGGCAGGTAGTGAAAACCCCATGGCCATCAGGAGGGTGATGACCAGAACAGCCGGCGTGCCACGTGTTGGGCCTTTCATCCAGGCGACCTCCCTTGCTCAAGAATACCACGAGCGGTGGTCGCGGGGCTCGGCCAGCCTCAATTCCCTCCCAGGCTGA
>JAPUKF010000094.1 GCA_027295805.1 Acidobacteriota bacterium
CTTTCTCTTCATGTACTCGGGCAGCAGCAAGCGTGAGCGGCAACTGGCCGGGGATGCCAGCCGCAAGGCGCTGGAACTGGACCCGGATCTGGCCGAGGCCCACGCTTCCCGGGGCATGGTGCTCTCTCTGGAGGAGAACCATGAAGAAGCCGCCGAACAGTTCGAGAAGGCCATCCAGCTCGATCCCAAGCTCTACGAGGCCTACTACTTCTACGCTCGCGCCAGCGCAGCCCAGGGAAATCTCCTGAAAGCCGCACACCTATATGAACAGGCCATTGATGTCCGGCCCGACGACTACCAGGCTTCCCTGCTCCTCCCCCAGATTTATTCCGGGCTCAAACGCCTGGAGGATGCCATCGCCGCGCGACGAGCCGGCATTGAAAAAGCTCAGCGCCACATCGAAATGAACCCTGATGATGTCCGGGCTCTCTACCTCTGCGGTAACGCACTGCTCATGGTAGGAGAGCCGGAGAAGGGGCTGGAACTGGTGGACCGGGCTGTCACCATTGCCCCCAACGAACCCGGCCTCCTGTATAACGCGGCCTGTGCTTATTCCAACCTGGGACGCGCCGACGATGCCCTGGATCACCTGGAACGGGCGGTGCGCGCCGGTTACAGCCACAAGGCATGGCTGGAACACGATTCGGATTTCGACTCCATCCGCGACCAAGCGCGCTTCAAGGCAATCCTCGAGGGCCTCACCTGAGAGGCGCCCGGGTGATTCCGCCGTCGTAGAAACCGGAGGGTGCCAGGACACGCACATGGGGGCGGGCCACGCTGACCTGGAGTTTGCGGTAGCGCTCCCTGGGACCCGTTTTGGGATCGGCGACAAAGACAAGACGGTAGCGTGCCTTGAGCTGACGGACCAGTCGTTGGAACGTCGGCACGATCTGCTCGGGCTTCTTGATGCGCCACTCCTGACCGCCCGTCTCATGCACCGTCTTTCGCAAGATATTGATCTGGCGCGCACCGGACACCCATTCGCCGGCTCCCCGCTTTCCGAATCGCACGGCATCAATACGAAGATTGGAGCGGCGGATGACGTCAAAGATCTGGGTGGGAGAAATGCGGCTTCCGGTATCGAAGGCATCGGTGAACACGACAATGGAGCGCTGTCCCGGTTGCACGTTAATGGTTTCCACCGAGTACGCCATGGCATCGTAGACGCGTGAGCCGACCCCGTTGAACTCGGTGGCCATCACCTGCCCGAAGTTCAGCACGGTCAAGCCCTTAAGCGGGTCGACCTGAACGCCCAGAATGGCCGACCTGGTCATTTCATGATCGTGGGAGAACGGGGCGATGGCCAGGGTAGAACCGGCGAACAGAGAGACCTCCGTGCCATCGCCCTGATCCAACTGATTCACGAAGCGCTCGGCGGCTCGCTTCACCAGGGCCAGATACGGCAAAATGCTGCCGGAGATATCAAGCTGGAGCTCCACGGCCAGCGGGCGCAGATCCCGTGCCGCCCCCAGAAGGATCTCCGGCTTGCCATCCACACGCAAGGCGAACTCTTCGGGCTTCAGGTCGAGAACCGGTTCATCTTCGCGATCCAGAACGGTCACCAGAACCGACCTCCTGGCGACAGCCTCGGCTTCGACCTCCACATGCTCGAGATAACTGATGTAGCGCGTGGCGGAAAAATGCACCCCGACATGGCCCAGATCATCCTCCGCTTCCACCCGCAACGTGCGAGGGGCGAAGGAGTCCCCGGCGTCGAAGACAACCTCGTAGGGTGGCGCGGTCAGAACCGCCAGGCGTTCTCCATCCACGAATATCCGGACCTCCACGATGCGACGCCCGGCCGCCGGGACGGCTTCCGCCACGATGCGGGTCCTGCCGACCACCACATGGCTAGGTGTGGGGGTGATGATCTGGACTTCCGGCGCACCGGTCTCCCCTGCACCCACCGCGGAAATGAACAAAGAACAGGAAAAACCAATGGCGGCCGCAACCACACCCCAGCGCTTCCTGCAATGACTCATGGCGCTCCTTGAGGGCCATCCTACCCGAAGAGAACCAGAAGCCAAAGACAGTTCAACCCCACCTGGTGAATGTAGGGAGACCTGGTTCGGCATCGAAAAAGGGTCCAACGAGGGCAACAGCGACCGGGTGAGCATCGTCTTCAACTGGCTGCAGGACATGGAGCGACGCCATCCCCGCCGGCCATGAGACCGAGGCTCAGTGCTTCCCGGCTCCCATGGACAGCACAGGCCGCACGCGCAAGATGAGCCCGAAGAGCACCAGCACCTGGAACGGGATGGCGTAACGCGAATTCTCGCCGAACTCGGTCATGGCTTGCAGAACAGACGCCGACAGGACTGTCGCCAGCAGGAGCCACTCAATCCTGGTCAAGGAAAGCCGCAGGCGCGGCGTCAGAAGTGAAAGAAGCCCCAGAACAAGGTAGGCCCAGTTGACGGCCACCAGCAACCGCCGTTCCATTTTCCAGGCGAGTTCCAGGGGGCTACGCAGCGCTTGAACGCGCAGCTTGTCCAGCTGCCAGTAGTTCTCCACAACCCAGAACCTCCGCCAGGCCGTGTAAACGTTCTCGCCATAGCGAATCGGATGATGCAAGAAAAGGTAGACGGATACATCCCTCAGGCGGCGCGACAACTCGCCATATGACAATCCCGTTGAGGCCAGCATGGCGGGCGTGGCCCGCCAGATGGTCATGGAATGGGTGCCGGCTTCGGCGATGCGCTTTGCTCTGAACTGTAGGTAAACATCCCTGACGTCGGCATACCTATCCGGGGCCAGTTCCATGAAAGCACCGCTGTGCTGGGTGAGGTTGTATCCCACCAAGGTGGTCGGGCCGAAATATCCCGTGGTGCTCTTGTTGAACAGGCTCCAGCCTCCCACGAGAAGAACAACGGGCAGCAGAAAGGCCAGTATCCCTCGCAACAGCAGACCGGTTTCCAGGCGGCGCCCCACATCCATGCGCAGCAGAAAAAACAGGTAGAGGGGTATGAGAAAAAGAAGGAGGGGGCGGGTCAGGGCCGCCAGCGAGATGACAACGCCCAGGCAGCCGTGCAGGATGAGTCGCCGGCTTCTCGATTCATCGGCCCGGACACAAACGTAAAGAGCAAGGACCAGCAGAAAAGTACTCAGTGACTCGGTCAGCAGGCCGGCTTCGA
>JAPUKF010000095.1 GCA_027295805.1 Acidobacteriota bacterium
CACATAATCGGCGTGACCCGGACAATCCACGTGGGCGTAATGACGCTTCTCCGTCTCGTACTCCACGTGGGATGTGGCGATGGTGATGCCGCGCTCACGCTCCTCCGGGGCATTATCGATGGAGTCGAACGACCGCACCGCCACCTTGGAGTTGCTCTCCGCAAGAATCTTGGTGATCGCCGCCGTCAACGTCGTCTTGCCGTGATCCACGTGCCCGATAGTGCCCACGTTCACGTGCGGCTTCGTGCGCTCGAATTTCTCCTTCGCCATGCTTAACCAACTCCTCTCGTGCGCGTTCGCACGCGCCTTCGTTCAACCCGCGAGGCCCGGCCCTTTCCTCAGGATCGATCGTGGAGCCCACGACCGGATTTGAACCGGTGACCCCTTCCTTACCAAGGAAGTGCTCTACCCCTGAGCCACGTGGGCGCCTTGACTAAACCCTCATTCATCTTCACTCTGGAGCGGGAAACGGGGCTCGAACCCGCGACCCTCAGCTTGGAAGGCTGATGCTCTACCAACTGAGCTATTCCCGCCCATGCTGCTGGTCCCACCCCAAGCCGTCTTTCGGCCTGGTGGGGAGAGAAGGATTCGAACCTTCGAAGCCGTACGGCGACAGATTTACAGTCTGTTCCCTTTGACCACTCGGGAATCTCCCCGTGAAAGCAAGCTTCCACGCCATCGCGTCGAACCCGGATCCTGCCGCCCTCTCTCAGCCCCATGTGTCCCGCCAAGTCCTTTACTCTGTGGGCCTACCAGAACACCGCCAACTCCGGACCCGCACCTCGCGGTGCAATTCTGGAGCTGGCGAGAGGATTCGAACCTCCGACCTGCTGATTACAAATCAGCTGCTCTACCCCTGAGCTACGCCAGCGGCACGAAACCGAAATCCTAGCACTGGAAAAGGCACACCACAACCCACCCCCGGGCCCCGGCTGGGCACAAACCTCCCCGGGACTCCGAAGACCCTTGGAACAGCGTGCATCTTCCCATAATTGCAAGGAAAAATCCAGCCCTTCCAGGAAACTACTCCGGAGAACGGCGCTGGCGCAGGACTTCGTAGCAGGCGATCCCGAACGCCACAGAGACGTTCAGGGAATCGATGCCCGCGACCATGGGCAACGCCAGGCGGACATCGCACTTGCGCCGCAAAAGGGGGCGCAGGCCTCCACCCTCCCCACCCATGACAAGAGCCACGGGCTGGGTCAGATCAAACGCCCCCCAGAGCGGCTTTCCAGCCGCCTCCACGCCAATAACCCAGATTCCCCTTGCTTTCAGGTCTTCAAGAAAGCGAGCCAGGTTCCCCACGCGTGCCACCGGGACGCGCCCGGCCAGGCCCGCGGAAGCCTTGATCACCGTCGCCGTCAGACCTACAGCCCCTCGCCTGGGGATGAAGACCCCCTGAACACCTGCCGCTGCCGCCGTCCGCAGGAGAGCACCCAGATTACGCGGATCCTGGACACCGTCCAGGACCAGGAGCAAGGCGGGCGGCGTGACGGCGGCGAGCACGCCTGCCGCGTCGTGATAGGGCAGCACCGCCGTCCAGGCCACCACCCCCTGGTGAGCGCCATGACCGGCCAGGCGATCCAACTGGCGCCGCTCTTCCTGGCGTACCGGGATGCCGCGGCGGCGCGCACCTTCCACGATGCTGCGCAGTCCTGCTCCGTGTTGCCCCCGGGAAACCACAATCCTTTCCACGGGGCTGCCCTCCTCCAGCAGATTGCGCACCGGCTGGAGGCCGTAAACCAGCGCCGCTCCCTCGCTCAACCAGCCTCCGAGGTGGCCGCGGTGGACCCGATAAGAACCACGGCCTGAGCGGCGATTCCCTCCCGGCGTCCCACGGCACCCAGCGCGTCTGTGGAGGTGGCCTTGATGCTGACATCGGCCACAGCCATCTCCAAAGCTCCCGCCACCGCCTCGTGCATGGCCGGGAGATGCGGCGCCATACGGGGCTCCTGGGCAATAATGACGGAATCCACATTCCCCGGCCGCCAACCAGCCACTGCCAGCATGCGTCGGACTTCCCTCAGGAACTCGAGACTGGAGCATTCCTCCCAGCGCGGATCGCTGGTGGGGAAATGTCGACCGATGTCCCCAAGGCCTGCGGCCCCAAGCAGGGAATCGACAATGGCATGGCTGAGAACATCTGCGTCCGAATGGCCTTCCAGTCCCCGCTCATGGGGGATGGTGACCCCGCCGATGACAAGGGCTCGTGCCGGTCCAAAAGCATGAACATCCACCCCCAGCCCTACACGGATCATGCCGGTTCCTCCCGTTTCTTGCTCCGGTCGGCCAGAATGGCCTCAACGAGGAGAAGATCGCCAGCCCGGGTCACCTTGAAATTCTCCTCGGCTCCGGAAACCACCACCACGGGAGCTCCCAGGCCCTCCACCAGGGCCGCATCATCACTGGCCTGAAGGCCGCCCTCCCGAGCCCGGGCATGTGCCCGGCGCAGCAATTCCACCCGGAACCCCTGAGGCGTCTGAACACGTGCCAGATGCCGCCTCTCCAGGGTGGCGCGCACGCGCCCCCCCTCCACCTCCTTGATGGTGTCGGCACAGGGAAGGACGGGAATCGCCGCCCCCACAACCATCGCGGCCCGGCGCACGTCCCTGATGACGCGCGCGGGCAGAAGAGGGCGCGCCGCATCATGCACCAGAACCAGACCATCAGAAGGCAGCATAGCCAGGCCCGCTGCCACCGAATCCTGCCGTTCCCTTCCTCCGGCAACGGCGCACACGGGCAATGGCCAGGCTGCGGCCCCGCCCAGATAGCGCTCCAGGTCGGAGGGATCCGGCAAGACCATGATCAGATCGTCCACTTCACCGGAACGGGAAAAGGCATCCATGGCATGCCATGCCAGGGGGTGGCCTCCGCATGCCTGAAACTGCTTGGCCAAGGCGGCCCCCAGGCGCTCTCCGCGCCCGGCGCCGACGATCAGGGCAGTGGTGCGCATGGCAACCCCGGGCTTGACTCAGGCCTCCTGAAGTTCCGTGACCTTATGCTTCACGATCTCATCCACCTTGTCGCATGCCGCCTCGGTTTTCTTCTGGATTTCGTCGTAGCCCTTGTGTTCTTCGTCCTCGGAGATCCCCTTCTCCTTCTCCAGCGCCTTGGTGGCATCGTTTCCGTCGCGCCGCACGTGGCGGATCCCGTTTTTCGCCTCCTCGCCCAGGCCATGCACCTTCTTCTGCAGCATCTGGCGCCGCTCAGAGGTCAGGGGCGGGATCGGTACGCGAATGAGCTTGCCGTCGTTGGACGGATTCAGGCCCAGGTTGGCCGCCTGAATCGCCCTCTCGATGTCACCGATGAGGGCCGGGTCGTAGGGCTGGATGGTGATCATGCTGGCGTCGGGCACACCCAGCTTGGCGACCTGGTTCAGGGGCGATGGCGTTCCATAGTAGTCAACCCGTACGCCATCAAAAATCACCAGGCTTGCACGACCGGTGCGCACCCCCGCCAGTTCATGCATCAAATGATCAAGAGCCTGCTGCATGCGAGTCTCAATATCTTTGAAGATCTCTTTGAGCATCATGTCACGCCTTGATAAACGAACCGATGCCCTCACCATACAGGGCATTCAGAATATTTCCGGGCTTGGTCATGTCGAAAACCCCGATGGTCATCTGGTTGTCCTGGCAGAGAGAGATGGCCGTGGCATCCATCACCTTCAGGCCCTCCTGGAGGGCCTGCCGGTAGGTCACATGCTTCAGAAGGCGGGCATCAGCGTGATGCACCGGGTCTGCAGAGTAGACCCCGTTGACCTTGGTCCCCTTGAGCAGGATATCGGCGCGAACCTCCATGGCTCGTAGAGCCGCGGCGGAATCGGTGGTGAAGTAGGGATTCCCCGTCCCGGCCGCAACCAGAACCACACGCCCCTTCTCAAGGTGCCGGATGGCTCGTCGCCGGATATATGGCTCCGCCACGGAGCGAATCTCCAGGGCCGAGAGGACCCGGGTGACGACCCCCGCCTTTTCCAGGGAATCCTGGAGTGCCAGGGAATTGATCAGGGTGGCCAGCATGCCCATGTGGTCCCCTGTGACCCGGTCCATGCCGGTGTTCCCGGCGGCCACCCCACGGAAGATGTTGCCACCTCCCAGAACCAGGGCAATCTGAATCCCGGCGGTGGAGGCCTCATGGATCTCGGCGGCGATGCGGGTGACCACGCCCTGATCGATGCCGAAAGTCTGCCCTCCCATGAGGGCTTCACCGGAGAGCTTGAGTAGAACCCTCCCGTACGTCTTTTTCCTGGCGGCAACGGCGGTCATGGGGTCCCCGTGGCCTTCCCGCCGGCTTCAGGTACCGGCCTGAGCAGACACCTCTGTTGCAAAGTCATCCTGCCGCCTTTCAAGGCCTTCCCCCAGCCCGAAACGGACGAAGCGGCGAACACTCATATTCTCACCCAGCTTGACGATGGCTTCATGCACCACCTCTTGAATGGTATGGTCCGGATTTTTGACGAACTGCTGCTCCAGCAGACAGTTCTCCCGAAAGAAACTGTCCAGCTTCCCGCTCACGATCTTGTCCAGGATCTTCTCCGGCTTCCCGCTGGCCAGGGCCTGCTCCCGGTAGATGCTGCGTTCCTTCTCCACCTCTTCTTTGCTCACGTCCTCGCGGCGCACGAAGCGAGGATTGGAAGCGGCCACATGCATGGCGATGTCCCGGACCATGGCCTGAAAGTCCTCGTTCTTGGCCACGAAATCCGTCTCGCAGTTCACTTCCACCATGACACCGATACGCCCGCCGGCGTGAATGTACGAACCCACGGCGCCTTCGGCAGCCACCCTGCCGGACTTCTTGGCGGCGGCGGCGAGACCGCTCGTCCGCAGGATCGTGATGGCCTTATCCAGGTTCCCCTTGGCCTCCTGCAGGGCGGACTTGCATGCCATGAGCCCGGCACCGGTGCGGCCCCGCAGTTCCTTGACCTGGGTTGCACTTATTTCCATGTCTCTTCCTCTGATGCTGGCAGGACGGGTCCGCCCATCAGGCGAACGGCCGTTCGCTGGACTTCGTTCGACACAGCCGATATCCATGACGCAGCCGTCCTGCGCAGGCACGTCACGTCAATCACTCAGTTCTGTTTCGCTGTGCTCTCATTGGCCGGCGCCGCTCCCGATGGTCCGGCAGGCTTGGGGGCCTGCCCCCCAGGAGGCACCGTGAGAGTGATGCGCTTGCGAGGCGGTTCCTTGGGCGCTTCGACTTCAACAGCTTCCACGGCGACTTCCCCTGCCTCCGCCGCGACAGAGGCAGCACGCTCCGCGCGCCGTGTTTCATAAACACTGGCGCCTTCCATATAGCTGTCGGCGATGCAGGAGGTAAACAGCCGAATAGCCCGGATGGCATCGTCATTCCCGGGTATCACGAAATCGATCCCATCCGGGTCGCAATTGGTGTCCACCACCGCCACCACTTTAATGCCCCGCCGGTTGGCCTCTGCCACGGCAATCCGCTCTTTCTTGGGATCGATGACAAACATGGCCGGGGGAGGCTCTTTCATCTCTTTAATGCCGCAGAAGACCTTGTCCAGCTTGCCCCTTTTCTTATCGATCCGGGACAACTCTTTCTTGGAAAGACCGCTGTCTTCCTGGGCAAGCGTCTCTTCCAGCTTCTTGAGGGTGGCCACACTCTTTTTGACAGTGTCCCAGTTGGTCAGCAGCCCGCCCAGCCAGCGCTGGTTGACAAAATAGTTGCCCGAGCGTTCCGCCTCTTCGCGAATGGTTTCCTGCGCTTGCCGCTTGGTACCCACGAAGAGCAGGGGCTTGCCCTGCTCTCCCAACGACGCCACGAATTCGCAGGCTCCCTTGAAGAGGCGCAGCGTCTTCTGCAAGTCGATGATGTAGATGCCGTTACGCCGCCCGAAGATGTACGGCTTGACCTTGGGGTTCCATTTCTTGGTCTGGTGACCGAAGTGAACGCCCGCTTCGAGCAGATCCTTGATTGACACCGACGGCAAATCTTCCTCCCTTCACCAACCACCCCGGCATATCAGGAGCCGGGAACAGATTCGGATCACCTCTTGGAGAACTGGAAGCGCTTGCGCGCGCCAGGCTGACCATATTTCTTGCGCTCTTTGATCCGGGAATCCCGGGTCAGAAGTCCTTCTTTTTTCATGACTGCCTTGAGATCGGCGTCGTAGCGCAAGAGCGCCCGGGTAATCCCGTGGCGGATGGCATCAGCCTGGCCCGAGATGCCCCCGCCTTTCACGGTCGCATGGACGTCAAACTGGTCCTGGGTCTCGGTCAGCACCAGGGCCGTCCGGACCACCATACGATGTAGCTCGATGGGGAAATAGGTGTCCAGGGGACGCTTGTTGACCTGCACCTGGCCACTGCCGGGGCGCAGAAAGACACGGGAGATAGCGCTCTTGCGCTTGCCCGTGCCGTAGTACTCGATGTCGACCATCAGCTTTCTCCCTGAGCGGCTGCGCGGGCTGCATGGCGTGCCCTGGTGGAACCCGGTATGGACATGGGCCGTGGCTGCTGGGCCGCGTGGGGATGCTCTGGCCCGGCATACACTTTGAGTTTGCCGATCAGCTTCCGACCCAGCTTGGTGTGAGGCAGCATGCCGGCGACAGCATCACGAAGCATCTGTGCAGGTTCTTTGACCAGACGCTGGGCCGCCGTGGCGCTCTTGATCCCTCCCGGATAGCCGGAGTAGCGGTAGTAGATCTTCTGCTCCAGTTTGTTCCCGGTGAGGGCCACCTTCTCGGCGTTGACCACGACCACGAAGTCACCGACATCGAGAAAAGGTGTGAAGGTCGGCTTGGTCTTGCCCCGCAGCCGATCCGCCACCGCTGTGGCAAGACGCCCGAGGATCTCGCCTTCGGCGTCGGCGATCCACCAGCCGCGCGTGATCTCCCCTCTGCGGGGGAAATAGGTCTTGTCAGATTTCACTGCTGCTCCCTAGGCCGCTGCGGGACGGCCCTTTCACAAACCGACAGCCTCTCCAGTCAAGACACAGACTAAGGAGGGTCACTATCTGTCAAGACACAGACTACCCTCCCCCGATCTGCATCGGGCTGAGAAGCTGAAATCGGCTTTACTTTACAGGGGGAGCTGGCCGGCGTCAACGGGGCCCCGCGGATCTTTCCCTCTCAAGCCGAGCCAGAACCTCGATTTCAGCCGTCTGCGGAAAAAGATCGAACGGTGTCACGCTCACCGTACGATAGCCGGCACCGTCCAGGCGGGCCAGGTCCCGGGCCAGGGTCGCCGGATGGCAGGAAATATAGGCAATACGGGTCACCCCCAGGTCGGCGAGCTGCTCAGGCAGGCGCGCGTGCAATCCGCCTCGGGGCGGATTCACCGCCGCCGCCGGGAACTGGCGCCCCACCACCACCAGGCTGGCGACCACAACGCGAACCTCACCTTGCAGGAAGCGAATTGCAGGATCTTTCGCGGTGGCCCGGCGCCCCTGGCGAATCGCCGTCGGTGAACTCTCGACGGCCACGGCGCCGTCGAAATCCCGGCGCCCGGCTCTGGCCAGCACGCCGACACCGGCGTAGAGATCCAGCAGGATCCCCGGGGCCGCGGGCCGCAGCCAATCGAGGGCTTTCTCGTACAGAACCGAGGCCCCGGCCGGGTGGGTCTGCAGGAAAACCCTCGGGTCCAGGGGTACCTGGACACCTGCCAGCTCTTCCCAGGAGTCATCCGGCCCCGCCAGATGCCTGACCTCGCCGGCACGGCCCAGAGCGATGGAAAGTCCCGGGTGGGCGGCGGCCAGCGCCTCAAGACGCCTGGCGACTGCAGCAGGAGGCACACCGCTCCAGGCGATGGCGAGATGAACCCGGTCCTGCGCCAGAGAATGGCGGATATCAAGGCGCAGGGGACCATCTCCCAGGTCCTTGAAAGAGGAATCAGGGGCCAGAGCGGCCCGGGCCACCGCCAGAATGGACATGATGCGCGGATGAGGCAGATGGCATTCCGCCAGATCCAGCAACTTGCCGCCGCGCTCATGCAAGCCTATGGCCAGCCGGCCGCCGTCTGTCCGGCCCGCGGTGAACGCCATGCGACCGCGGTATCCATATGCCTCCCCCACGGCGAGGGCTTCATCCACCGGAACGTCACCGAGACCGGCCTGACGGTGCAGCAGCTCCCGCAGCCGCCGGGCCTTGAAAAGCCGTTGCGCCGCAGGGGCCTGCATCTGCAGGGAGCATCCGCCGCAGACGCCGAAGTGACGGCAGCGGGGCGCGACACGGTCCGGCGAGGGCCGCAGGAGAGTCTCCAGGCGGGCATCCACGCGGTTGCGATGACGCCGGCTCACCCGTGCCGCGACGCGGTCACCGGGAATGCCGTCCGGCACCATGACCACCAGGCCGCTGTCAGTGCGCCCAACGCCCTGACCGTGGGAGCCCAGGTCCGCCACATCCAGTTCCAGCCGGGTTCCCTCAGCAGGCAGAGAGACTGGCGTTGCTGACTTTCGTTCCGTCATGACATCCAGTGTAGACGCCGGCGCCCCCATTGCGTGGGGAAGATAGAATCCGGGCCATGACGGCGTTCCAACCAGGTCCGACGCCCCTGGCGCCACCGGGTCCCGAGCGGGATCCGGATGGCGTGCGCCGGATGTTCACCTCCATCGCCGGCCGCTACGATCTGGCCAACCGCCTGCTCTCCCTGGGCACCGACAGCTACTGGCGCTGGGTCACCGCACGGCAACTGGCGCCGGCGGTCGGCGATCTCTCCCTGGACGTGGCCTGTGGCACCGGCGATCTGGCCATGGCCCTGAGGCGCCGTGGCGGCGAGGTCATCGGCCTGGATTTCACCCTCGCCATGTTGCAACAGGCCCGCCGTCGGGACAGGTCCGGCCGTCTGCTTCTCACCGGTGGCGACGCCCTGCGCCTGCCGTTTCCCGATGAGACATTCGATCGGCTCAGCGTGGCGTTCGGAGTGCGCAACTTTGCCGACCTGGCGACGGGACTGCGCGAGTTCCATCGCGTCCTGCGACCTGGCGGCCTTGCCGGCATCCTGGAATTTTCCCGTCCCCGCGGGCCGCTGGCTCCCCTGGCCCGCTTTTATCTCGCCCGCATCATGCCGGCACTGGGTCGTTTCATCTCCGGATGTGACGGGCCCTACAACTATCTGGCCGACAGCATCAATACATGGCCGGATCCTGGTCGCCTGGCGGAACTCCTGCGCGCCGCCGGGTTCGTCAGCGTTTCCTGGCGATCCTTCACCGCCGGCATAGCCGTCCTCCACCTGGCTCGCAGGGAATAGCTCGCCGGGCAACCGGCCGGTGGACGGGCGCCGGGAACGTGGGCGATACTCCTTCATGACCTTGCGCCCACCAGGTTTGCTCCTTGTCTTCGTTCTGGCCATCCTCCCTGGTTGTTCCACCGACGAGAGGGGCGGGTCGGCAACCGGCCCCACCGAGGGACAGACCGAGCCGGAGGAGGCACCCCCCCTCCCGGGGAGCAGTATCGTTCTCATCACCCTGGATACCACGAGAATCGAGACCCTGGGTGTTTACGGCGGTCCGGCATGGAACACCCCCAACATGGATCAACTGGCCCGGAACGGCATCCGCTTCGACCAGGCGCGGGTGGCGGCTCCCATCACACTCCCATCCCACGCGGCCATGCTGACCGGGACTTATCCCTTTCAGAACGGTGTGCGGGATAACGGTACGTTCATCCTGCCCGACGCCGCGCTGACTCTGACCGAAGAATTAGCCGCCGCCGGCTATTTCACCGCGGCGGTGATGGGCTCCCAGGTCCTGCACTCCAGTTACGGCCTGGCCCAGGGATTTCAGGTTTATTCAGATGTGCCCACCCGCAACCTCCGCACCGCCGGCGGAACAGAAGAGAGGATGGCGGCGGAGATTGTCACAGAGGGAATGCGGATCCTGGAGCAGGTCCCGACTGGGATGCCTTTCTTTCTCTGGCTGCACTTCTTCGACCCCCACTGGCCCTATAGTCCGCCGGCTGCCGTCATGGCCCGCCTGCCGCCGGCGGCGCAGCCGGACCAGGCGCCGGATCACAACTCCGCCACGCGTCGCCGGTACTATGGCGAGGTGGCCAGCGTGGACCGGCAGGTCGGCCGTCTGCTGCAAGCTCTGAAAGCGCGTGGGGAGGTGGTGGATGAAATTCTCTTCGCCATTGTCTCGGACCACGGAGAAGGCCTGGGGCAACATGGCGAGGCATCTCATGCCTACCAGATCTACGACTCGACCATGCGGATTCCCATGATCCTGCATCACGGTGCCCTCGAGAAGGGTCTGGTTATCCACCAACCCGTCTCCACCATCGACCTGGCTCCGACCCTCCTGAGCCTGGTGGGCAGGGACCCGCCCCCGGCCATGTCCGGCATGGATCTCACCCCCCTGCTGTCGCCGACCGCCGGCGGCCAGTCCAGCCCCCGTCCCGTTTACTTCGAGACCAGCGCGAGCTGGTTCAGCTGCGGATGGTCGCCCCTCTACGGCGTCGTGGAAGGCCCCTGGAAAACGATCGTGAGCCGCCAGCCGGAGGTCTTCCGCTACCTGGAGGACGCCAACGAAGAGCACGATCTGGCTGCCGCCCATCCGGAGGTCATCGCCCGGGCAGTCGCCTACCTGGACGATCTTGCCGGGCTGACCACGACGTCCACGCGGCGGACTCTCTCCCAGGAGGACGCGGCAGCCCTGGAAGCCCTGGGCTATCTGGTGGACGATGAGAACCAGGGGGACCAACCGGTTTCGGCGACAGTTGAGCAGCAGGTGCCACCCGGCTGGCTGCCGGAAGGAGCCAGGCTGCCCCGGGACGGCCTCCCCCTGAAGCAGAACCTCAACCAGGCCAAACTCCTCATCCAGAGCGGCCGGGTCGAGGAGGGGCTCACTCTCCTCAAGCGAATGGTGGAGCTGGAGCCCAACAACGTCATGTACCTTGCCCTGGCGGGTGCCCTTCTCACCAGCGCCGGACGGCCGGAGGAAGCCATCCCCATCCTGGAAAGAGCGGTGGCGCGCGGCTCCAGCTATGAAGCGAGCAGTTCCCTGGCGGGAAGCCTGAATCAACTGGGGCGCCGAACCGAGGCGATCCAGGTTCTCCTGGGCTCCATCAGGCAATTCCCCTACCAGCTCCTGCCGCGCATTTCGGTCGCCCAGATCCTCATCGAGAATGGCGAGCCGGTCGCGGCAATTCCCCACCTCGTGTATTTCCTGGAGAACTTTCAGGGTGACGCGCAAGTCCGCCAGGACGCACAGCACATGCTGGAGAACGCCCGTCAGGCTGCCGCCTCAGACTGACACGGCCTTCTTCAGGAGCCCGGCCAGCTCTCCCTCCCGGCGTTCCTTCAACTCATACGTCACCCGCTGCGCCGGTTTATTGATCTTGACGATCCGGCGCAGGTCGATGGGCGTGCCGATGAGCACCAGGTCACAATCCACGGCGTTGATGGTTTCCTCCAGGTCCCGCACCTGCTGCTCTCCATAGCCCACCGCCGGCAGGAGCGAGCCTGTCCCCGGGTATTTCTCGAAGGTTCCCTTGATGCTGCCAACCACCCAGGGGCGGGGATCCACGAGTTCGGCCGCGCCATGCTGCCGGGCCGCCACCACGGCCGCTCCATACGCCATTTCGCCGTGGGTCAGAGTCGGGCCATCCTCAACGGCCAGCACGCGCTTGCCGGCGATGGCACCGGGATCTTCCACCATCACCGGCGAATCGGCCTCGATCACAACGGCCTCGGGGTTGTAACGCCGGATATTTTCACGGACCGTGGCGATCCCTTCCGCCTCGGCGGTGCCCATCTTATTGATCACAATGACCTGAGCGCGCAGGAAGTTCGTCTGCCCCGGATAATAGAGCAACTCGTGCCCGGGACGATGGGGGTCCACCACCACGATCTCAAGATCAGAGCGATAAAACGATGTGTCGTTGTTGCCGCCGTCCCAGACGATGACATCAGCTTCCTTCTCGGCCTCACGCAGAATCGCCTCGTAGTCGACACCGGCATAGATCACCGTGCCCATGGCAATGTGAGGTTCGTACTCTTCCCGTTCCTCGATGGTGCACTCCGCTTTATCCATATCCTCCAGGGAGGCAAACCGCTGCACCCGCTGCTTCACCAGATCGCCGTACGGCATGGGATGGCGGATGGCGGCGACCTTGTGGCCGGCATCCAGGAGCGTGCGACAGACGGCGCGGGTCGTCTGGCTCTTGCCGCATCCGGTGCGAATGGCGCAGACCGACACCAGGGGTACGCACGCGGAGATCATGGTTTCCTCCACACCCGGGAGGGTGAAGCGGGCACCGGCCGCCTGGGCCACGGCACCTGCCTGCATGACGCGCAGGTGGGGCACGTCGCTGTAGGAGAAGACAACCTCATCCACCTTCATGTCGCGGATGAGCCTGGCCATGTCCTCCTCGGGAAAGATAGGAATCCCCTCGGGATAGCCCTCACCTGCCAGGGCCTCCGGGTAGCGGCGGCCGGAAATGTTGGGGATCTGGGTCGCGGTGAAGCCCACGACCTGGACCTCGGCGTTACCCCGGTACAGGACATTGAAATTATGGAAGTCCCGCCCGGCGGCTCCCATGATCAGGACCCGTCGTCTCGACATGGCAATCCTCGCTGATGAACTGGACTAGCGGCGGAGGAGAGTCTGAAAACGGGTTCGGGCCTCCACCTGGGCTTTCTCGGTGGCGGTGATCTGCCCCTTCACCCAGGACAGGCGCTCCGTGTTCGCCGCCCCGCCCACAGCCTCCTCCTCCTCACGGCTGGGTGGGGTCACGCGCTTGAGCAGGGGGTTCCGAACCGACAGGAGACGACTGTTGAGGTGCTCGAGACGAAGTTCCAGCATGGCGATTTCTTTACGGGCCGCCGCGAGGCTGTTCCTGAGGGCCTCATCCCTGGCTCCCTCCAGGGCCTCGTCCAGGGTCCCGCCAGCCTCCCCTTCCTGCTTCTCCGTCCCGTCTCCGGCAGTCGCTTCCGCCTTGTCTCCGCCCGCGCCCATATCTTCTCGCCGCAGCGGCGGGAGATCCGCGTTGGTGAAACGCAAGACCTCTTCCGGGGCGGCGGGTGGAACCTGCTCGTCGGCGTTCTCTTCGCTCTGCGCCGGAGGCGACTGAGGCTCGGCGGTCTTCTCTGCGGCTGACAGCGACAGGCCCATGGGCAGGCACAGGAGGATCAACGGCAGGATGTGGCGAAAGCGGCGCATAGCAGCATCAGATTGGGAACCGATGAGAATATAATGCCCGCCGGCGGCGGAATCAACGCCCCGGCGACAGGGTCTCCGGGGGACCCGGGGCTCTCCGCCTGGATTCCAGGGCCCAGCCGCGGACCTTCAGGCGAAAGCGCCACCAGCCTGTCTCCCTGGATATCCCAACCCTCGCCACGATGCCTGGAACAGCCCGCAGAGGGTGGCGCCGGGTCAGAGTGAGAGCGGCGGTCATATACCCCGCGGCCCTGATGGCCGTTAGAACACGCTGATCCATGTCCCCCCAGGGTGGGCAAAAGTGCGGGCATGGGGTACCCAGGCCATCCTCGAGAGCCTTCCGGCTGGCCCTCAGTTCCTCCGCCAGGGTCCCCTCTGCCAGTGTTGTCAGCCGGGTGGGCCGGACTCCCTGGGACCCGATGGTCCAACCCGCCTGCGACAGTTCCCGCAGCATGGCCCAGCTCATGGCTTGCCCGCCATCGGGCAGAGGGTCGAGAGAGGAAATATGGCCGGTCATCATATAGACGGTGGCCACCAGCCCGCGGGACGCCAGCAGCGGATAGGCCAGCGTGTAAAGCTGACGGTGGCCGCCATCGAACGTCACCGCGATGCCGGGACCGGTTTGCGACACGGCCACCGCCAGGGGGATCACCGGCAGACCCATGTCGGCCAGAAGATCAAGCTGGGCCGCGAAGCGCCGGGGCGGCAAGGCTACGGGAAAGGACTGCTCCGTGATGGGCGGATAGGCCAGTACGGTCATGCCGGCCCCCTACGGCCAGGCCAGAAGGCTCAGGTAGAGGTCCACGACCCGGCGACCGAAGAAGATAGAACTGGCTCCAGCCAGGGCCAGGAAGGTGCCGAACGGCAGCAGCGTATGGCGATGGGCCCGCCGCCGCATCATCATGGCCAGGCCGAACAGGCTGCCCATCAGAGCCGCGGCGAAGGTGACGAAGAAGACCTGGCGGAGGCCGACGAAAGCGCCGATGAAGGCCAGCATCTTCAGGTCTCCCTGCCCCATGCCCGTCCGCACCTCCTCGCTGGCATCCTCGGGAAAGCGCCAGCGGCTCCAGACGCGCCATGCCGCCATGACCGCCAGGATCAGCCCGGCACCACCGGCAGCACCTGCCAGGGCCAGGCCGATGGCAGGCAGCGCCCCGACCCTCTCCGGCAGCAGCGGGTTCCATGGCGCCAGGGCCACCCCGGCGACCACCCCTCCCAGGGTGATCCAATCGGGCAGCAGCATGGTTTCCAGATCCGTGAAGAACAGCATCAGCAGGGCCAGGACGAACAGGCCCATGACCAGGGCCCCCGGATCGGGACCGAAGCGCCACGCCACGGCAAGAAAAAGAGACCCTGCCAGACCTTCCACCAGGGGATAGCGCCACGAGATGGGCGCCCGGCAATCGCGGCAGCGGCCGGCCAGGATCAGCCACGAAATGAGCGGGATGTTGTCCCACGGCCGCACACGAGCGCCGCAACGGGGGCATTCCGAGCGCGCCCAGACCACCGAATGCCCGCGGGGAAGCCTGTGAATGCAGACATTGGCGAATGAGCCGAGGATCAAGCCCACGGCGGTGGCCGCCAGGGGGAACAGCCATGGTGGCAGAATCCGGACCCAATCGAAGCGATCCATCAGTGGCGTCGCAGACGAAAGGGTGAGGCGGAACTCGCCTCCCCGGTGACCGGATCAAAGACATACGGCCGGCCATCGGGATCCAGGGGCACGCCCTGCAAGAGGCCCGCGGCGACCAGTTCCTCGGTGGCCCGGGGAGTGCGCCCGCTGCGCGCTTCAAAGCGCGCGGCCAGTTCATTGAGCCGTGCCACGTCCACATCGATCTGCAGATCGTGCACATGGTTTGCCGCCGTGGCTCGCACTCGCTCTTCGTCGGTCTCTTCCAGGATTCCCGACCAGAGGAGCAATGATGTCGCCTTGTCCCCCTTCTTGTTGATCATACCGGCATGGAGACGCTTGGTGGATGCAGGTGCTCCCGGGATTTCCATGGCCCGGCGAAAATACTCCGCGGCCCGGTCGAAGTCATGGGCGGTGTCGTAGGCCCAGAAACCAGCTACGTAAGGCATGAGCCAGTCATCGGGGTTGGCGACAATACCTTGATCCAGAAGCTCCAGAGCGCCCTCCACATCTTTATTTTCAACGACCATGATCAGAGCGCCCACCAGATAGGGGTCTATGTAACGGGGGTCCAGGCGTGTGATGACCTGCCCATAGATGTGTTCCAGGTAGGCGAACCGATCCATCCGTTTGCTGTAGCCGCCGTAGAACTGGATGGACCAGAGATAGATCATGTCGGCGACGAAGGTTGGATATCCCAGGGACGCGATCTTCAGAAAGCGCCCGTTGGGCAGGTAGAGCAGGCGCCGGCCCGCGTCTTCCTCCAGGGGATGAGCCAGGAGCCGCGCCTGGCTCCCGGCCACCAGCACCAGGGCGAGTAGAACCAGCAACGTCACGCCGGCCCGCCGCAGGGTCATGTCAGGTCCCGGCGGGAGAAAGCCAGCGAGGCGGCCAGTATGAGCAGGATGGCCCAACCCATGCCGTAGGCTGTCTGCAGGGCGATGAACTCCAGTGGGATGGCATCCCCATGGATCACGGCAGCACGCACATTGAACCTGTCCAGGTTGGGCAGCACGTAATAAACCGCCATGACCACGCGGGTGCCCCAGCCCGGACCGAGCCGGCTGGCCAGGAGCGGAAAGGACCAGACCAGGTGACCGGCCACGTAGAGCCCGAGGGTGAAGAGGATGCCCAGGATCGACGACGTGGCCAGAGCTGAGAAGAAAAGTGCCAGCGCTGTCACGACGGCCAGTTCCATGGCGGTCAGCCACAAGGCAGGCAGCACCGGCAGGATGGGGTCTCCCCGCAGAGCCAGGAGGAGCACGAATCCGAGGCTCATGACGGCCGCATTGACCCACAAGGTCATGAGCAGACCCAGGTACTTGCCCAGTACGAAGGTCCCCCGGGTCATGGGTCGCGCCAGGACGGTGTAGGCCGTGCGCTGCTCGATCTCCTTCGTAATGAGTGAGACACCGACAAAGATGGCTGTCAGGACGCCGAAGAAGGCGATGGCCGCCATGCCTGTGTCGGCCACGATCCGCGCTTCGGAGCCGACAGTGAGCAGGGCCAGGAACCTCGCCGTCGCGATCATCACCAGGGCGAAGGCAAGAAGCAGGTAGAGGATCCTGTCCCGCACCGCTTCTCTGAAGGTCATCACCGCCACTGCCATGGCCATCCTCATGGTGCCCGCTCCTCATGTCGGGCCCGGGTGCCCTGTTCCTCCAGGTCGAGAAAGCGCTCCTCCAGGGTCAGGCGGCGCGGAGTGACCGAATGCAGCCCTGCGCCGGCGGCGCGCAGGCGATCCAGGAGATCGGCCAGGGCCGCCTCACCCTCGACCCGGAACAGCACCCGGTCATCCTGGCGCGAGATGGCGGTTGTGCCGCTCCCCGCGTTGAGCCCGCTCGCTCGGGTTGCGGTGACATCCCAGGCCGCCGCTCCCGGTCCCAGGATCGTGTCCAGGCTCCCCTCGAGAGCCAGGCGTCCCTCGCGCAGGATCCCCACTCGATCGCACAGCACCTCCGCGTCGGAGAGGATGTGAGATGAGAAGAAGACAGTGGTGCCCCGTGCGGGCTGAGCCAGGATCAGATCCCGCAGATCCCGGCGACCGGCCGGGTCCAGGCCCGACATGGGTTCATCCAGGATCAGCAGGACCGGATCACCCAGCAGCGCCTGGGCAATTCCCAGGCGCTGCAACATCCCCTTGGAACATTTCCTCAGGGGTGTATCGGCGCGCCCTGCCATGCCGACCTCATCCAGAAGGCGGCCGACATCACGGCGACGGCGGCCTCGATCCAGGCCCACAAGGCGGGCTTGAAAATCGAGAAACTCTCGTCCGCTGAGATAGCCGGGGAAATTGGGATGCTCCGGTAGAAAGCCGAGACCACGGCGGGAACGGGGATCGGCACCGTCGTACCCCAGAAGGCGGAACTCGCCTGCATTGGGGTGGATCAGGCCTGCCAGTATCTTGATGGTGGTGGTCTTGCCCGCGCCGTTGGCCCCGATAAAACCGTAGATCTCTCCCGGGTAAACCGTCAGATCGAGTCCCCGCAGGACCTGGGTGCGCCCCACTGAGAGATGGCCGCGAAAAGTCTTGCACAAACCGCGCGCCGTCAGCACCGGTTCATCGGATGAACGAATCACGCTGCCTCTCCTTTTCGTCGCGCCATGAGACCATCATAAAGCCGCTCCTGGCGGCGGACCATATCGTCGATATCAAATTCGCCCACTTGCTTGCTTGCGGCCTCGCCCAGGCGCTTCCCCCGCAGGGGATCCTGCAGCAGCCATGTCACCCGCCGCGCCATCCCGTCAATATCTCCCGGCGCCACCAGGCAACCGGTTTCACCCTCCGTGATCGCTTCCGGCGTACCATCGACAGCGGTGGCCACCACCGCCCGTCCCCTGGCCATGGCTTCGGGCACGACCCGGGGCAGACCTTCATGAAGAGAGGTAAGAACCAGCACATCCAGGGCATCCATCACCGCCGGGATATCCCGCCGCCAGCCCGCAAGATGCAGACGCTCTCCCAGGCCGAGACGCCGCCGGGCCGCCATCACCTGCGCGCGCAGTTTGCCGTCTCCCACCAGCAGGAACCAGGCCTCGGGAACCTGTTCCAGAACACGGGCCGCCATCTCCACAAAGGCCAGCGGATCTTTCTGAGGTTTCAGGCAGGCAACCATGGCCACCAGGGGTGCTTTGGCGGGGATGCCCATCTCCTGGCGCACGGCCGCACCGAGCCCCTTCGCCTGTCGGAATGGCTCCAGGGGAATGCCGGAGCGGATCAATTGAACATGCTCTTCCGTGAAGATACCGGCCTGCACACCTTTCTTGATATCGGATCGGGCCACGCAGATGAACTGATCCGTGAGACGGGCGGCACCCCGCTCCAGGGCCCAGTAGAAGGTGCGTCGCGCCGCGGACATCCAGTCGTGGAACGGGAAGCCATGCACCGAATGGATCACGACCGGCACCCCGGCCCGGCGTGCCGCCACGCGTCCCAGGAGCCCCGCTTTGGAGGAATGAGTATGCACGATATGAGGGCGTGATTGCCTGAGGATCGCCACAAGGCGTTCCATGGCCACCCAGTCAGTGAGGGGGCGGATGGGGCTCACCAGCTCGGGAACGAACGTGACCTGAGTGTCTTCCAGGGCCGCCATCTCGGCGGCCAACGGTCCCTGGGGCGAGGTCACCAGCGCCGGCGCGAAGCGCCGCCTGTCCAGGTGGCGAACCGTGTAGAGGGTGTTGGCCTGCGCCCCACCCAGTTCCGGCTTGGTCAGGATGTGGGTGACGCGGATTCGGGATTCGTGTGACATGTCGGCTCTTCGTTATTGTGGCCCGCGGATGTGCCGCGGCTGTCTTGACCGGCGGACAGGGCCGCCGCGGTTTCCATTCCCTGGTGGATGGCATCCTCCATGGAACCGTATTCCCAGCGGCCATAACGGCCGATGGAATGGATGCCGTGCCGAGCCAGCCAGGCCAGCAATTCCGGCACGACGCTGCGGCGGTGTTCATCATAGATAACGTAAGCCGGGTCCACTTCCATGATCTGCTCGGCCACAATACGATCGGAGGACCTAAGAAGGCCGCAGGTCACCAGGTCCTCCTTGATCCGCCGGACCAGACCCGGCACATCTTCCCGGGTGAAATCCAGGCGGGCAACTTCCACGTAGAGAGAGGAGCAGCCGGCGGGCACCGAGGCCTTGCAAAACGAAGACGGACTGCCCACCCGATAGAACACGAAGCGACCCTCCGGGTAGTAGATCCAGTGACGATCCGTCACTTCAGGGCGATCGATCCCCAGGTTGACATTGAGGACGCGAGTTGCCTGCAGACCGGCTGCACTTTTCCGCAGCTTGTCGGGCAGGCCCTTCACCAGGCGCGCCAGAAGCGACAGGGGCAGGGTGGTGACCAGATCGTCCCAATGCCACTGCCGGCCCTGGGCGGTGGCCACCTTACGGCTTTCCGGGTCAATCCCCACGACTTCGGTGCGGCAATGGACCTGGGTTCCAGACAGGGCCTGGGCCAGGGCATTGGGAAGCACCTCGATGCCGCCGCCTACGGGATAGCGGAAGGTCGGATTGTAACCGAGTCCCTTGTTCTTGATACCAAGAGCGCCGCCGACAACTTCTTCAAGCTTGGGGCGGGGCACGGCCCACGACACCCAATCAGCCGTCACGTCACGCAGGTCCCGGCACCACAGCTTGCGGTTGTAGGGCAGCATGAACTCGGCCGCGATACCGCGGCCGAACATGGCCTCGGCCCAGTGGTGGAACGAGCCCAGGGCCAGGTCTTCCGCTGCCGGGCGGGCAGGGTCTGCGTGAGCCTCGACAAAGGCGGTCAAGCAATCGCGCACCACCTCCCTGGGCAGGCCGTGCAGGTTGGCCTGGAACGGGTAGTCCACATAGACGCCATGGCTGTAGATGAACGAGCGGCGTTCCACGGATGCCCACTGGTGGGGCAGCAGCTGATCGATCAGGGCGCGCACCCTGGGGCGGCGCAGGTGCAACAGGTGGCCGGTGATGTCAAAAATGAAGCCATTGACCCGGAAGGAACGGGTCAGGCCCCCGAGCCGATCCTCCCGTTCCAGCAACACCGCAGGCCGCATCCCTTCCAGGTGGTAGGCGGTGGAGAGCCCCGCCAGTCCTCCTCCCAGGATGAGGACACCCTGCTCCGCGCCCCTCATGCGCGCACCCCAGGCTCTTCCTTCTGCACCGCCACATCCTGGGGCGCCCGATCATGGACGTCCACCGGCACATCCATCCGCTCCGGCATCCGGGCCACCGGATCCCGCGCCAGCAGGCCTCCCACGATGAGGAAACCCAGCATCACGGCAGACACCGGCCATGGCGCCAGCCGGGCCGGAAGGAATATCAGCGACAGACCGGCCGCGGAACAGATAGTGGTGGCGGCGGTGGCCGCCAGGGCGATGGCCGAGGCCGACCATCCGCGCCGGCGCAAGCGCACAGCCAGATGGTCAGGACTGCCGAGAAACGGATTCCGGCCGCGAGCGAGGCGCAGGGTCATCACGTAGACGGTGTCGAAGAGAGGCACCGCCAGGATCAGGACCGGCACGGCCAGGCCCCACGCCGAAGAGGCGGTATAGGATCCGGCCAGGCTGATACCACCCAGCGTCAGGCCAAGGAACATGGAACCGGCGTCACCGAGGTAAATACGCGCCGGGGCGAAGTTGAACGGCGTGAAGCCCGCCAGCGCACCGAACAGGGTCACCGAAAGAATGGCCAGAAGCGGGGCACCGGTGAAGACCGCCATCACCACGAAGGCGCCGGAGGCGAAGAGCGCCACACTGGGTGCCAAGCCATCGGAGATGTCAATAAGATTCAGGGCGTTGGTCAGGGCCAGAAGCCAGAGCGCCGACAGCCCCAGGTTGGCCCAGGCGGGCAGGGCCGCGATGCTCATGACCACACCGCTCTTCAGGAGAACCAGGACCGCCAGGCTCTGGCCGGCGAATTTGGCCCGCCATGACAGGCTGCCCAGATCATCCACCAGGCCCAGGAGGAGGGCCGTGGCCCCCGCCAGCAGGATGCCGGTCATGCGTTGATCGTAACGGAACAGCAGCGAGAGAGAGATGAAGAATCCCAGCCCCAGGGACAGCCCACCCAGGTACGGCACCGGCGTGGCATGCAATTTCAAGCGGCCGTCAGGACGGTCCACGATGCCGCAGCGCACCGCAGCACGGGCAACCACCGGCGTGAAAAAGCGTGTCAGGCTCATGGCCAGAGCAGCGGTCAGAGCCAACCGGGCCAGACCGGCGGCCGGTGTCTGGTAGGTCAGAGCCAGGGCCAGGAGGCTCAGGACGAACATGACGGCGGCAACCATGTTTCCCCGTTCGGCCGGCGGTTTACGTGCTGATCGATCGGGATGCAGGCCGGACCCGATCACCAAACCGAATTTAGATTTTGAAATCGGGTTCTTCAAGTCGCCCTCTCATGTCCCCTGAGGGTGACACCGGCCCAGGCCGCCGCGGTCCTGGCCACATCGAAGCGGACCTGCGCCTGCTGCCGGGCCCGCCGCCCCATGGCACACAGCTCGTCCGGGGAGCCTGCCAGCCTCTCCAGCGCGCCGGCCAGTGCCGGTGCATCACCGGGGGGCACCAGTAGGCCGGTCTTCCCGTCGTCCACCACCTCCGGAATACCGCCTGCCCGCGAGGCGATGACGGGGCGACCGGAGGCCATGGCCTCGGCCAGCACCAGACCGAATCCTTCCCGGCGGGAAGGCAAGAGCAGGAGATCCCAGCGGGCCAGGACCGCCGCGGCATCGGGGACTTCGTCCAGGAATCGAATGCGGGGCCCCAGGCCGAGTGCGGTGGCGCGAGCCGCCAGCTCCGTGGCGACGGACGCCGGCCCGCCGGCCACTTCCAGGCGCAGGTCGGCGGCAGGACCCTGCCCGGCGGCCAGCAACGCCATGGCCTCGAGCAGGATGTCCAGCCCTTTGTCCCGGATGAGCAGCCTCCCCAGGAACCCGGCGACCAACGGCCGGCGCCGCGTCTCTTCCAGATCGGCAAGGCCGGCGAAGCGCTCGGTGTCGATCCCGTTGGGCACAACCTGGAAGGCATCCACCGGGAGATGGAACCGCTGCGCCCTGTCCCGCGCCACCGCTGTTGAAACGGCCACGCGCGCCGCGGCCCGTCGACTGGCGCCGGCCTCCAGACGATCCTGCCAGCGAGGCCGATCCCCGGCCAGTGAATGAAAATGAGTGATGAGCGGCACCGCCAGACCGCGACCGGCCCAACTGGCGGCGAGAACAGCCCGCGTCAGGTGCGCGTGCATGCGCGCGGGAGGCTCTGCGCGCAGCAGGCGCAAGAGACGCCACACCGGCCGCGGGTCCCGGCGCCCTCTGCCTCCCAGCGCCGTCACCGGGATACCGGCCTTTTCGAGATCCTCACCCACGGGTCCCCAGCCCTTGAGAGCCAGGACTCTCGGTTCCTGGCCATGAGCTGCAAGACGTGGCAGGACATCCACCAGCAGGCGTTCCGCCCCGCCGCGGGTGAGGCCGACCACAAGGTGCCAGACGGGCTGCCGGTCCCGGCTCACAGGCCGGCCCGCCCGGGCCACAAGCGCCCGCGCATCCGGCGCAGGACCGCCACAGCCTCCGGGACTCGGAAGATCGTCAAGCCCATGGCATAGATCGTCGTGCCGGCGAAGGCGGCTCCAGCCAGCCGCGCCAGCCGCTCCGGAAGAGCCGACCCGGGGATGGCCAGCGTGACCGCCAGCGTGGCCGCCGCCGCCAGCGCCGCTGCGGCTCCCGTCTTGACCAGGAACAGGCCGCTGTGGCTCCCCAGCACTGCCGGCACCCCGCGGGTCGCCATCTCCCGGCGGAAGGGCGTCCATATGATGGCCAGCCAGGCGGCCAGGGTCAGAGAGGTGGACAGGGCGATCCCCACCGCACCCAGCGGGCCGACCAGCAACAGATTGAAGATGATGTTGAGCACGACCCGGCCGATGCCGCAGGCCGCGACAACACCCGTCCGGTGCGCGGCGTAAAGCGCCATGTTCACCACGCTGCCGACCCCCTGGAAGACCAGGCAGAGAGAGAGGGCCGCAAGCGCTCCTCCGGTCAGGGCCGCCGCATGGGCGTCGAACTCCCCGCGCATGAGGAGAACCGCCGTCAGGTCGCGGGCCAGAACCACCATCAACACCGTCGCTCCCAGCATGACCACCAACATGGTGCGCAATCCGAACGCCAGGGATTGGGCCAGAGCCGCCGTGTCGCCCGCGGCCACGTCACGGGCCATGGCGGGGAAAAGCACGGTGCAGAAGTTGGTGCAAAGCAGCGCCACCGGCAGGCCCCACAGGACACTGGCGTAGTAAAGCGCCGACACGGCACCGGCCGGCAACATGGTGGCCATGATGCGATCGGTGAAGAGCACCGACTGATCGATGACAGCGGCGGCCAGCAGCGGCAGGAAAAGAATCAGGTAGGCTTTCACCTCCGGCGAACGAGGCGCCAGCCGCGCCTGTGGCCGGCCACGCCGGTGCCAGGCTCCCGCCACCAGCACACCCGCAAGGACCACCGCGCCGGCAGCCATGGCCATGGCCACGCCCCGGATCCCCAGAAGCGGCGCCGCCACCACAATGAAGGCCAGAACCACCAGGCGATCCACCAGTTGCGCCAGGTGAGGTGCCAGGAACCGGCCACGGACCCGGTAGAGGCCGGTGACGAGAACGGCGGCACCTGTGGCCCACAGGAAAATCGCCAGCCACGGCATGAGAGAAGCCGCGGTCACCTTCTGCTCGGCCGTGAACCCGTAGCCAACCCACCCCACAACCCGGCCGCCACCCCATGCGAGTCCTGCAGCAGCCACACCCAGAACCGCCAGCAGCATCATCATGAGATTGAGCCCGCGAGCGTCCGCCACACCCGTTCCTTCTTTTTCGCGCCAGCCGGAATAAAGCGGGATGAAGATCACCAGGAACGAGCCTGTGAACAGAGCCGCCAGGAGTTCGGCCACCGACACTCCGATCACCAGGGAATCCATGACCGCACCGGCACCGAACAGAGCCGCCAGGAAGATGTGGCGGCCGGCGGCGGCCAGTTTGTCGGCCACCGTGATAGCACCCATGGCCGCCGTGATCCGCACGGTGCGCGCTCTCATGAACGGACGTCCCCGGGCGGGCGCCTGGCCAGGAGTGCGCCATCCACGAAGAATCCTCGTCGCACCATGGCGCGCAACAGGCCGCCGCCACCGAGAGCGCGCACCAGGCGCGCCGGCAGACGCCGCCACACACTCTGTGGCCGATGGCTGCCCCGCAGCACTTCGTCGAGGCGTTCAAGACGCCGCTCGGTCGGGTCGATCACGATCTCGAGCCCGGCTGCCTGCACCAGAGCGCGAGCGCGGCCCGGTGTCATCTCGTGGAGAGTCCCCAGGAAGGCCGGGTCGCGCCCGCGCAGGCGCAGGTAAAGACGTGCCAGGAAGCGCGGTGTGCGGGGCGGCAGGAAGATCTTGTAATGGCGCTCCTGGAATCTGAGGGCATTGGGCACGCCGAGATGGAGCCAGCCGCCCGGCTTCAGAACCCGCGCCACCTCCGCCAGCACGGCATGGGGATCCTGAACGTGCTCCAGCACGGAGCAGCAGGTGACGACATCGCAGGACGCGTCGGCCAGCGGCAGGCTCTCCCCCACCGCGGCAACCACCCCCGCCGCCGGGCCGCCGTCTCGTGCCAGGCGATGGCGACTGAGCACCAGCGAGCGGGGATCCGGCTCGATGCCCAGAGACTCGGCTCCGTGCCGCCCGGCCTCCAGGAGCAGGGTGCCCAGCCCACACCCGATGTCCAGGAGGCGCCGGCCCTGCAGGGGAACCACGCTCTCCACCTGGCGGACGACATGGGCATAGTCCCGGGCCTGGTTTGCAAGATGCCATCCCGGTGGCCGGCGGAGCAGATCCTTGGGCAGGATCCCCCGCCACATGCCGCGTACCTGCCGGTCCGCCAGGATCAAGGTGTCGAGATCCTGCCCGTCATGATCTCTGCTGCCGGCCAGAACACGACGGTATTGCTCCAGAACATCCGTGGCCATCCGCCGGGAACTGAAAACGTCGAAAGCACGTCGACGACCCGCGCGGCCCCAGACCCCGGCCTGCTGTCCGTCCGCCAGGACCCTGTCCATGGCACGGGCCAGGGCCTGGATATCCCCGGGAGGCACCAGGAGCCCGGTGGACCCATCCTCCACCACCTCGCGCAGCCCGTCGCAGTCGGAAGCCACCACCGGCAGACCTGCCGCCATGGCCTCGGCGGCGGCCAGTCCGAACCCCTCCCAGCGGGACGGCATCACATACAGGTCGAAAGCCGGCAGAATCGCGGCCAGGTTGTCCTGGTAGCCGGCGAAGAAGACACGTCCACGGGGCTTCAGGGTCGCAACCTGGTGGCGCAGCTTCGCCTCATCCGCGCCTCGGCCGCAGATCACCAGATCCATTTCAGCCGCCAGCAGAGCATGCGCCGCCAGCAGGATATCGGCGCCCTTCTGAGGCGCCAGGCGCCCGGCGAAGAGGGCCATGGGTCGTCCCTCGCCATCACCGCCGGTCCAGTCGTCGCAGCCGGCCCGCCGCAGGCGCCGGGCCAGATCGGCCCGCGCCGCTGCCCGTGACGGGAGCGTCGCAAACGGCGCCAGGTCGATCCCATTGGGAACGACCGCGAAACGAGCCGGGTCCAGTCCCTCCTCCCGCACCAGGAAATCCCGCACCGCAGCCGAGACTGCCAGGGTCACCGCTGTCCGCCGGTGGGCCGCCCGCTCCCAGATCAGAAACGGCCGCCGCTTCCAGCTCCGCCGCGTGCGCCAGGGGTCGGTATTGTGGCGGGTTGAGATCACCAGGGGCCGGCCCGAGGTCAGGGCGAACGGTCCGTAGAGATCCGACAGGTCCAGGTGGGTATGAAGGATGTCGTAGTCGCCGGCCTGGAGCAGCCGCCGCAGCCGCCACCAGGCGCCCGGCGAGAGTTTATGGCGCAATCCCAGGGCGTGGATTCTGAACCCGGCAGCCGCGAAGTCGGCTGCGGCGGCTGCGGGCCGGGTCAGGACGGCGACCTCCACGGCGCAGCCCATACGCCGCTGCTCCCTGGCAAGAGTCAGGACCAGGCCCTCGGTCCCACCCCTGTTGAGGGTCGTGATCAGATGCAGGATCCGCGGCCGCGAATGCAGCGCCTCAGGCCACACGGGATCGGCTCCCGGCCATGACTTCGGCGTAAAGGTCGACATGCTGCTGAACCATGGTGTCCAGGCTGAACCGCTCCCGGGCCCGCCGGCGCCCGGCCTGCCCCAAACGGCGGGCGGCGTCCGGGTTGGCCAGCAAGTCATCCAGTGCCGCGGCGAGGAGCGTGCTGTCGCCGGCCGGCACCAGACGGCCGGTCTCCCCTGCCACCACCGCCTCATGGTTGCCGCCGCCGGCGTCGGTGGTCACCACCGGCAGGGCCGCCGCCATGGCTTCGAGAATGGCGTTGGAGCAGCCTTCGGAATGAGACGGCAGGCAGAAGAGATCCAGGGCCGCCAGCAGCTCCAGCGGCTCGGCCCGCCGCCCGGCCAGGACAAGTTGCTCCGCCACACCCAGGCTCCCGGCCAGGGACCGCAGTTCAGGAGCCAGCGGACCTTCACCGATGAAGACCAGGCGATCTCCGGGACGCAGCCCGGCCCGTCCGGCAAATCCTTTCACCAGAGTGACCGGGTCCTTGATCGGCTTCAGGCTCATGACCGCACCCACCACACGGGCGTCGTCAGGAAGACCCAGAGCATCACGGGCATCCCGGCGGCGCGCCATCCAGTCTTCATGGTCGGTCCAGGCATGCTCCGCCCACGACGGCAGCGGCACGCCGTTGGGGATGACGCGCAGGCGCCCGGGATCCGTGCCTTCCGTCACCGCAACCGCGGCGGCCGCGGCGGAGTTGGCAATGATCACAGCGCTGACGCGATCCCGCCAGCGCTCTCGGGCCAGGACCGGCCCCTGGCGCCAGTGGGCCAGGTTGCGGCGGCTGCCCACGTAAGTCGTTCCGGCCAGCCGACAGGCAACGGCGTCCAGCCAGTGATGGGCATAGAGATAGGAATGAACCAGGCGGGGACGCAGGCGTGCCAGCCCGGCGGTGAGCGCCGCCAGGCGCCCTACCTGCCGCAGCGAGACCGGGGCCCGGCGCCTGCGCACCGTCACGCCGGACTGACGCAGTCTTTTCTCCGCATCACCTTCTTCGCCTGTGTTCCACACCTCCAGGCGCAGCCCCCTCTTCTGCAGGGCGGGAAGCAGCCACGCCAGGTGGCGCTCCGTGCCGCCGGTGCCCAGCCCCGGCGCCAGATAGATCAGGTCAACGGGCGCGGGCATGCAGAATCATCTCCTGGCGGTTGTCGGTCACCGCATCCAGCAATGCGGTGACCCGCCGGACCAGTCGCCAGCGCGGTGTCAGGGGGATCAAATCCGGCTCATGCACCGTGCGCACGCCCTGAAGAGAAAAACCGCACTGGTCAAGAAGGTGGCGCGCACCGTGGCGATGGAAGCGCCAGATCACCGTGGGCACGTGCAGCATGTTGACGCGCCGGCGCACCGACATCCATCCCAGCATCCGTTGCCACGAAGACTGGAAGTTCGGAATCTTGAGAATCACCTCGCCACCGGGTCGCACGGCCCGCCTGGCTTGCTCCAGGGCGGCTCTGGGATCGTCCACGTGTCCCAGGACATCCCAGAAGGTCACCAGGTCCAGATCCTGCCGGGCAGAAGGCCAGTCGGAAGCCAGGTCCACCGAGCAGGTGCGGGCCGCCATCCGGCGTGCCGCGGCCGACGGTTCCACCCCGCTTGCCTGCCACCCTCGCGCTCGCGCCTCCGCGACAAACAACCCGACCCCGGCGCCGATATCCAGAACCCTCGGCGGCCGACCCTGACGGCGGGCGTACAGGACCGGCGCCAGGCGTTCCAGTTCCAGCACGCGCCGGGCGAAATCGGCACGGCGCCTGGCAAGAAACGGCAGATACCCGTCCTGGTAGTAGCTGTCGTCGTAATGGTCCGCCATGCACCGGGGTGACAGGTGAGGGTCGATCCGCTCCGTCCCGCAGCCACGGCAGCGCACCAGGTTCATCCCTGCCGGTACTCCCGCGAGAAAGTCCAGGCAGAGAAGAACCCGATCCTGGGCGGCGTCGCAGACGGGACAGGCGGCATGGAGGAGCGCCGGCTCGGGCGCCATGGCGGCGGGCCGCATCATGAGGCACGTACCGCCAACGGCCTGGGAGCCGCTTCCACGTGGCCGGCCCAGCCTGCCGCGGCAGTGAAGGGTCGCGCCACCCTGGCGGCCAGGTCCGCCAGGGTGGACGGGGCGTCCGGCGCATGGGCGTCCGCGATTTCCAGATCAGCCGGGCTGAAATCGACCAGGGGAAGGCGATGGGGCTCCAGGGGCCGGGTCAGGCACGGAATCTTCCAGGGGTCGAACCCCATGAGCGTGGCAGCCACCCAGTCCACCGCCACCGGGTTGCAGCCGCCCAGAATGACCCCCAGTTCCCGCGGCGCCGGCTCCAGTGGTCCCTCCCCTTCCCCGGCCAGGACCCCGTCGGCAATCACCAGCATGCGCCGCCGGGGCGTGTCATGAATGCGACCGTCGCCGTCGGCATAGCGAAAGATCCGGTTCAGGTCGCTGACCATGGCCGGCATGGTGAGATTTCCCCACCACGACCCTTCGAAATAGGGATCGGGGAACGGCACCACGCGCCCCGAGTCGCGCAGCAGGTGATCGATCCTGCGCAGGATGCGGCGCAGGGCCAGGGACGGGGTGCGATCGATCTTTTCCCAGATGCGCCGCAGCCAGCGCTTGCGCCAGGAAGGATGCAGGTATTCGTCCCCCCCCTCGCGCACGGAACCATGCCGGTGGTGGGGCAGCCATGCCTTGGAGCCGTTGATCCCGACGAGGTTCTTGAGGGCGCCGGTCATGCCGGCCTTGCGGTGGGTCTTGATCTTGGGCAGGCTGATGACCAGGTCGGCGCGCAGCAGTGAGCGGGGGATCAGGAACTCATGGCGTGGAGCCTGGTGATGGCGCGCGGTGATGCCAGGATCGTACTGGGTGACCCGGAAGCGGGACGGATCCGCGGCGAGAGGCCCCAACGCAGAATCGCTACCCAGATCGACGGCAGCGTATCCTTCCGGGTCTCCGCTCAGAGGCGTCCGCCGGCCCAGCAGGCCGTCGGCTCTCTTGGCGACCTGCTCGCGCCGAAAATCCAGGAGGCTCACCGTGACACCATCCCTGGCCGCCGCTGCCATCAACGCGTCCAGATCCATCTCCTGTCGCAACCGATTCAGATCGCACGACTGCAGGGGCGAGTCGGCGATGATGACCTCACCATCCGGCGCCACCGCCGCCACCGCGTAGTCCACCACGGCCCGAATGATGCGCGGATCGCTCACCACCGTCGCCAGAGACCCGCCGCTGCCGTGGTAATGGCGCACCAGGTTCGGTTTCACCACAATGCAGCCGCCTGGCGGAGCCAGGTCCCGGAAGGGGTTCCATCCCGGGGTCCCGAATCTCTCGCCATCCAACCCGAGCCCCGCCACGACAGAGCGCACGGCCCCGTAAAGAGCATTGTCCCCTGCAATCCCCGGTTGCAGTTCGGGGAACGATTCCGCCGGACCATAGGGAGATCGTCCCCAGCCCGCGCCGTTGCCCACCCGCCCCAGGATCACACGCGCACCCGCCATCATCGCCCGGCCTCCACGTCACCATCGGCCCAGCGCCGGGCCGCGAGGTCTGAGGACACAAAACGCCTCTTACCCGACGGTGCCGGTGGCAGGTCCGACACGTGGCGGACCTCCAGGCGCGCGCCGGCACCCAGGCGCCGGGTCATGGCGGCCACCACCTCACGCAGTTCGGTCTCCAGCCCGTCTCCATCCCCGGTGACGGCGAGGACAAGGCCGCCCTCCGCGTCCTGAGTCAGGGTGAAACCACGCACGCACCGGCTTCCGTAAAACAAATGAGTGAAAAATTCGCCGTGGATCATCCGCCCATCGGGTGTCAGGACAAAATCGCCGACGCGCCCGTGCACACGCCCCACCAGCGGCAGGCCGCGCCCACAGGCACAGGCTTCGTCCGCCGCCGCCTCGGCCACGTCGCCGGTGTCATAGCGGATGAGGGGCATGGCCCGCGCCACCAGCCCGGTGATGATCACTTTCCCCACCTGGCCCGGCGCCGCCGGCACGTCGCCGTTCAGGATCTCCACGTACACGCCACGACTGTTGACGTGGTAGCGCCCCTCCCGGCACTGAGAAGCGATCAGGCCGAACTCGCGGCTGCCGTAGCGGTCAAAAACCTTGCATCGGAAAACCGTCTCCAGGCGCCGGCGCATCTCGGAAGACAGAGTCTCGGCGCAGGAAATAATTCCGCCGAGGGCGGGGAAAGGCCGTCCCTGATCCATCACATGGCGGGCGAACAGATCCAGGGCTGAAGCATAGCCCCGGAGTACCCGGGGACGGAGGCGTCGCAGCCGTCTGCTGAACGCCGCCATGGCGCCGGCGGACATCTCGAAGGCATCCATCTCCACCTGACGGCGCCACCAGCGCGTCTCCAACCGCCGGCGCCAGCCGGCGGCGGCGGCCAGGTCCCGGTCCGCACCCCAGAGAAGGGCTGTCGGCCGGCCGAAGTCCCATCCCGCCCAGCGATCATGGCGTGCTGTGGCGGCCAGGTTCACCACACGATAGTGATGTTCCTGGAGAAACGACACCGGTTCCCCCGTGGATCCACCCGTATGGTTCCAGATGGCGGCGGCGGGCAACGGAGCTGTGCTCACCAGAGAGTCCCGGGCCGCAGCCAGCTCGGTGCGCGTCAGAATGGGCCAGGAAGCAAAAGCATCAGGCAGGTCAAGGGGGGTGCCGGAGCCGAACCTCTTCGCCAGGCGCTGGCGGTAATAAGGCACCGAGGCCATGGCACCGCTCAGGATCGCCAGGAGTCGTGACTTCTGGATACGCACCATCTCAGGGGCCGGCAGCCACTGCTCCTGTTCCAGATGCTGCAACTCGGTGAGCACCGGGTGTCGGCGGCGATGACGCAGGGAAGGCGGGTAGACAAGCTGGGCCCAGACCCGGGTGGCCAATCTTTCGCTCGTGAGGGTCGGGCTCATGGCCTGGTTCCCGCGCCGGTCCGCGTCCCCCCGGCAACCGGCAAGGTCAGGCCCGGTGATCCGACGACTGTCGTCGTTGCCAGCAGACGCCGGCAGGCCGCCAGAACCTGGTCGACCCCGATGGATGTCAAACAATCCATGCCGATGGGACAGTGGATCTGTCGCGGCGGCATGAGGAGATCCACACAGGGCCGGCAGGCCATATCCCGGGAGACCACCTCCGCCGCCTGGGGTCGTGGCCAGGGACCCGAGAGCATCGGCAACGTCGGCCCGAAGATCGATATCACCGGCAGCGGCAGGGCAAGAGCCAGATTGTAGAGGCCCGAGTCGTTGGCGACGAACAGATTGCAGCGTGAGATGAGCGCGGCTTGCAGGTCCAGATCGCCCGTTCCGGTCCAGTCACGCAGCGGCGCCGTCGATAGTGCCTGCAGGTCGGCGGCAAGGCTCCTCTCGTCCGGGCCGCCGAAGAGCCAGACCTCGGCCCCGGCGGCGGCAAGACCATCGGCCAGAGTCGCGAACTGCGCAACCGGCCAGCGTTTCCATGACATCTGGGCGCCAGAGCCGGGATGAAGGCCGACCACGGGCCGGGCGCCCGGGCTCCCGCCCACAAGCTCGGCAGCCCGGCTGCGAGCAGACGGGGAGACAACCCAGATCGGGACGCCGGTCGCCGGCCGCGGGATGCCAAGCCTGTCCAGGAGGTGCAGATGTCGTTCTGCGGCCAGCACGCCTGCGCTGAGAGGCGGGTGCCGGACCGCCAGGTCGAACAGACCGGGGTGTGCCGGGTCGTCCACGTACCCCAGACGATGGCGGACCCCACCCAGGTAGAGCAAGACTCCTATTTCTTCATTGCTATTGATGAAGTTCACCACCGCGAGATCGAAGCGCCGGCGCCGCAGCCAGGCCAGGGTCGTCAGCTTGCGCCAGACCCGGCCGCCGCGACTGCGGCTCTCCAGGCCGCGGCAGACCACCTCATCGGCCCCGCCCTGGCTCTCGACAACGGCGGCCGTCGCGGCGCGGGAAGTCCAGACCGTGATGTGGGCCCGGGGGCAGGCCTCCCGCAACGCCCGGAGCGCCGGCAGGAAGGTCACCGCATCTCCCAGACCCGCGGTCAGGATGACCAGCATGCGCCGGATCGCCGCCGGGGCGGGTGCCTGAGCCGGGGGTCCAACCCGCCGGCTCAGCCAGCCCTGCAGTCGGCGCGAAGAGAAGAGGGGATCGGGCCGCGGGCCAAGCCCGTTCAGATGGCGCCAGTAGGCCCGCCCATGGCCGACCTTCTGGGCCAGGTCGGTCAGCGCCCGCAGTGGGTTCCACCCCCATGGTGAGGACCGGTCATGGCGCAGGATGCGTAACGGCGCCGTCGCCACGGCGCGCGCCAGGTACCGCACCACAGCGGCGCGGCCGCCCTGGAGCCTGTTGCGGCCGGCAACTGGATGCAGTCGATCCAGTTCCACGCGCCCGCAGCCGTACCAGAGGTGCTTGCGCCAGAGCTCTCCCAGAGATGCGGGCTGGGGATGGGTGGCCACCGTGCGGGGCGCGACGGCGATGCCGAATCCACCGGCCCTCAGCCGCTCCCGCAGATCCACGTCGGTGCCGGTTTCCAGCGTATCGCTCTCGCGCCCGATCTCCTGGTACACCCGTGCCGGCAGGGCGCAGCAGAGATGATGGGCCATGTCGGTCTGGGTCAGCTCAGCCACTTCCGGGAAGAGAGCCCGGGGAAGTGCCGCGGCGACCCAACGCTGGAACCGGCCCGCCTCCTCGGGCAGGGCCGTCGCCGATCCGGTCATGCCCAGGGCCGGGGCCTCCCCGTTTTCACTTCTCTCCAGCGGTGCCAGAAGTTCCACCAGAATTCGCCGGCCACGCAGGCCGGCATCATCATCCATGAACACCAGCCAGCGCCCACGCGCCTGATCGACGCCCACATTGCGCGCGTGACCATTGGGGCTCTCACCCACCACCAGGAGAATTTCCGCTTCATCGATCCGCTCCTGCTCTGCCAGTTGCGCCACCAGGCGCGACACGTTCCCGCGGGCATAGCCGTCCCGTGAGGGGATGATCACCGAAATGGTCGGGCGCGGATGACTCCTTATCTGGAAGACAGCCATGGGATCAAACTCCCCCGCCACGGGCCGCATCAGAGGGCGGTTCCGCGGTGGCCTGCAGGATATCGCGGGCGTACACCGAATCGGGAACCACGCCTCGGGCACGGCGCCTTGCCTCATCCAGGTGAGCGGTCAATTCCACCAGTCGGGCGGGCGGCGCAGCCGCGGCCCTCTCCACGGCCAGCAGGTCGTGCCAGGCACCCACGAAGACCGGCTCCAGTGCCACGGCCTGCCGCAGCCGGGTCGTGGCTTCGGCGAGGCGCCCACGCAACTGGGCGAACGAGGCTTCCTCGCGCAGCAGGCGCGCATCGGTGGGCGCCCCCCGGGCCGCCAGACGATAATCCGCAGCGGCACGGGCGCATGACGCCTCCGTGCGCAGCAGTTCCAGGCAGGCGCGTCGTTCCAGGCGGGCACGCACCAGGTGCCCGTCGGCGTGGGCCGGGTCCAGGACCACGGCACGGTCCACCGCCACGCGGATGCGTGCATAGGACTTGAGATCCAGCGGCCGCGCGGCATGCGCAAGGAGCAACTTGGCTGTCTCCAGGGAGTAGTGCACCTGGCCCGGCAGGACCCGGCGGGCAGCCGCCAGCAGGACCACTTGCCTTTCAGGATTGGAGGTGGCGGCAGCACGCAGCGCCAGAGACTGAGCCCGCGTCGGCTGGATCACCAGCGCCACCGCCGCGGCGACCAGAACAGCGAGGATAGCGGCGCGCTTTGCCATGCCTCGCGACCGGGCCAAAGGTGCCGGTGGCAGGGCTAGACCGGCCAGCAGCGCCGCGGCCAGCAGGACCGGCGGACGGGCCAGGGGCTCATCGAAAAGGGACAGGATGAACAGGATCGCCAGGCCACCGGCAGCAGCCAGTGCCACTTCTCTCTCCCTGAACTCCACCTGCCGCCAGTCTTGCAGCGCCCGCCGAATGGTCAGAACCACAGCCAGGCTCAGGGCCAGAAAGACCAGCCCGCCGCCTTCTGCCAGCAAGAGCAGCGGATAGCTATGGGGGGCCTGAAAAGCACGGCCGTAGCGCACCACCTCGCCATCGCGGGGAAAGTTATAGGCCCCCGCCCGGTACGGAAACTGTCCCGGGCCAATGCCCAGGAGTGGCGCATCCCGTGCCATGCGCACCACCTGTGGCCAGATCAGGAGGCGATCGTACCGGTAGATATCGGTCCCGTCGGCAAACCGTGTCCAGAGGGCGGAGCCGGCCAGACCGCTGAACAGGACGACGACAGCCAGACCGAGATAGAGAGTGGCGCCTCGCAACCGCCGCCGCGTCACGGCAACCGCCAGGGCGATCCCCATCACCAGCCCGACGGCCAGCAGGGCGCCCCGGGAACGAGTCGCCAGCACACCGCCGGTCAGCACGGCGCCGGCGAGCCATCCCAGGAACGAGGCGCGCCGCGCCACCACCAGAGACAGGGGCAGAACCGCGACCAGAAAGGCTGCCAGGTGGTTGGGATTCACAAAACCGGCGGTGCCGCGTCCCCAGCCGGCCAGGAGGCCGACCTGGGCAGCCAGAGCCGCCGGCACGGCGGCGGCAACCAGAAGCCAGGCCAGGACTTCCCGGTGACGACCACTCTCCCCCCGCCCGAAAAGAGCCGCCAGGGCCAGGGCCAGAGCAAAAGCGGTGGTCATCTCAAACAGCCGCAGGGCGGCGGCGAATCCGTAGGCGGCGCCGGCGCCCGAAACCAGCAGGAGGAAACCGGCGGGCAGCCAGTAAGCGAGGATACGCCGCGCAACACCGCCGCCGGTGACCACGGCCAGAGCCACCAGCGCCAGTGCCGCCAGGTGGGCCAGAAGGTCGAGCCAGAGGCCCATTGCGGCATGGCCTGCCGCTTCCATCCAGGGGATGAGGGCCATGAGAGCAGCCGCTCCCCCGAGCCCGGCCAGGCTCAGGCGCCGTTCCCAGGAGATACCGCTCACGGTTGTTCCTCCGCGGGCTCGGCCAGGCGCCGGGCCAGCACATCCAGTTGCCGCCGGTAGCGTGGCGCCAGGGGGTAGAGATCAACGGCGCGCTGGAGGTCGGCTGCCGCCAGGCCCGGCTCACCCAGCGCCGCCGCAGCGGAGGCCCGGACAGCGTGGGCGGCCGGCCAGACCGGCGCCCGCTGCAGAGCACTGGACGCGGCACGGTACGCATCCCAGGCGCCCTGTTCACCCTCGAGATCCCGATGGTGCAGCAGGATTTCCGCCTCAAAGAGGTGCGGTGCGGCGCGCCAGGGCGCTCGCCTTCCCGCCATCCTGGCAGCGGCCAGTGCCGCCCCTGGCTTTTCTTCCAGGACGAATTGCTGCCCTCGGGCCACGGCATCACGGGAGAGGGCGGCAAAAAGACCAAACCCGCAGACCAGCACCAGGGGCGCAACCCAGGACAAGGATCTCAGGCGGGTGTCGGGCCGGTCCGGCACGGCCTCCACGGAAATCTCTCCATCATCAAGCTGTCCAACGAGAAGACCGGCCAGAGCACACGCCGTCCACAATGTGGCCGGCAACAACCCCGAAAAATCAACGAGATTATGCAACAGGAAGGCGCCCAGACCGAAGGCCACGCCCGCCAGAGGGGGTGGTGCCGCGCGCGCCGCCCTCCTCATGGCACGCCCCCAGACCATGAGCGCGGCTCCCAGGGGAAGGAGGATCGTCAGGCCATGTTCCACCAGCAGTTGCAGGTAACTGTTATGGACAAAACGGGTCTCGTTATCACCGGGCAGGCGGTAAGCCGGGTAGGCCGCCCCGTAGCCGCCGCCACCGCTGCCTACCACCGGCCGGTCCACGAACATGGCGACGGCTGTATGGAAATTGCGCCAGCGCAGGGCCGCCGGTCCCTCCATCTCGGCAGTGACGACCCCGTCCCTGCTCCAGGTCACCACCATGAAACCCAGCAGAGCGACTGCCAGCGCCGCGAGTGTCCAGCGGGAACGCCGCCGCGCGGCCGCCAGGCGCCAGAGGAAAATCATGCCCAGCAAGGCGGCCAGTGCACCGTGCGACCGGGTCAGGAGAAGCGCCAGGCCCATCGCTGCGGCGGCCGCCGCCGGCACCAGGCGCCGCCATCCCCGCCCGGCCCGGGCCAGACCCAGTGCCACCGGCGTCACAAGCAGCAAGAACGACGCAAAAACGGAGGGGAGCACGAAGCGAGCGAAGATGCGCAGGGTACGCAAACGTGCCGCCTCTGGCGATCCGGCTTCCACCTCCTGGAGCAGCCTTGGCAGGCCGTCCAGGTACTGCCAGAATCCATGCAGCGCCAGGAGCGCCCCCGCGCTGACCAGCAAGAGAAGCACGCCCCGGGCCTCATCGGCGCGCAGGCGCCGGCAGGCGGCAAAAACCAGGAGAGCACCCCCCATGAGCACCAGTCTGTCCACCGCCGCCCCTCTCTCCAGCGCCCAGGGGAACGACAGGGCCAGGGGGATCAACAGAAGGAGGAGGAAGCTTCTTTCGGGTGCCGCCGACAGGCGGGAATCCACCAGGAGGGCCACGCCCAGGGCGGCCAGCAGGGCGGATGATGCCAGAGCGCCCAGCGGATAGATCCCGGGCGGGACGGTCCAGAGAACCGCCAGCAGGGCGAACAAGATGGGCAGCGGCGCTTGCAGCCGCTCAACCCGCAAGGGGTTCAAGGGCCCGGATCCTTCTTTTCGGTCATGACCGGCGGCCGGCGGAGCCGTCCGGACTTCCAGTCAGTTGACCGCGGCGATGAACTGTCCGTTGCTCAGGACGATGTCCAGGTCGAAATTATTGGCCTGCGCCGGGGTGATATTGGCTCCGGGTACCCCATCGCGGCCAAAACTCTCCACTGAGTAATTATTGAGTCCATCGGATTGATAGTCGAATTCACGCAACCAGGCATCTCTGGCGGGGAGGCGAGCGTTCGAAAGACTGGACAGCGCCAGGATCAGACCGTTGATATCCAGGCTGCCGGAGGGATAGAGCGTCTCGTCATTCTGGTAGATCTGCAACTGCATGCCCAGGCCGCGCATGTTGCCCATGGTGGCTCGCTGCCGCGACTTTTCCAAGGCTGTCTGCAGAGCCGGTATGGCCATGGCGGCGATGATGCCGATGATGGCGATAACAATGAGAAGTTCGATGAGAGTGAATCCGCCGCGGCCGGTCGCCTGTTTGCGCTCGCTCTGATTTGCGTGTCCCTTCTCGGATCCACTCAAGCTGGGGCGGTTAACACGAGTGGCGGCGGCGACCCTCCAAGGGGCGCCGCCGCCTCGTGCATCAGGTGCAAAGC
>JAPUKF010000096.1 GCA_027295805.1 Acidobacteriota bacterium
GGGAATAACGTGAGCCACGCCCACAATCTCACTCGGCGGGTGTTCCGCCCCAACCTGCAGACGGTGCGGGTCCGTCATGGCAACAACTCCCGCCGCATGCGCGTCTGTACACGCTGTATCCGCAGTGGGCGCATCGAAAAGGTCGTTCGCTAGCCCTCCACGCAGGCTGCCACCGCCTCTATCTCCACCAGCACAGCCTTGGGCAGCCCTGCGGCCGCCACCGTTGCCCGCGCCGGGCGATGATCTCCCAGATAGTGGGCGTAGACCGTATTGACGGCGGCAAAATCATCCATGCTGGCCAGGAAAATGGTCGTCTTGACCACCTGCCCCCACGAACTTCCCCCGGCCCTGAGAACGGCCTCCAAATTGTTCATCACCTGTTCAGCCTGGCGCTCCACGCCCCCGCCCACCACCTGTCCGCTAGCAGGATCCAGGGCGATCTGTCCTGAGCAGAAGAGAAAACCGTTGCAACGCACGGCCTGCGCATAAGGGCCGATGGCGGCCGGGGCCTCCTCGGTCTGGATGATCTGGCTGCTCATGATCTGTCCTTTCTAAGGCTCAGGATGCCATCAGGCGCCCTGGCTACGTTCTGCCTGGCGGATGCCCTCGATCCCACGCAGGCGCTTGAGGATGCGCTGCAGGTGACGGGTATCTTCGATATCCAGGACCAGGAGGACCATGCCACGCTGCTCCTCGTCCACCCGGGCATCGACAGTTCTGATGTTGATCTCTTCCTCGGAGATGGCCGTCGTGATGCGCGCCAGGACACCTGGGTGGTCATCCATGATCACGCGGATCTTCACCGGCCGGGTGGTCTTCTCACCCCTGGCGCGAGACCAGGAAACATCGATGCGCCGCTCACTGCCATAGAGAAGCTTCTCGACATTGGGACAGTTGGCCGCATGCACCGAAACCCCGCGTCCGCGGGTGATGTAACCGACAATCTCCTCCCCCGGAATGGGGTCGCAGCAGCCCGCCATCGAGGCCATCACATCATCGACACCTTTGACCTCCACCCGGGGAGCCCCGACTCCCAGCGCCTTCTTCACGACCCTGGTGAGCCGGGATTCGAGACGATCCTCGGCGCGCAGTTCCGGAGCCACGCGGCTCACCAGGGTGGCCGGCGAAGCCTTGCCATAACCCACAGCGCTCAGAAAATCCTCATAGCTGTCGTACCCCATGGCCTTGAGGGCCGCAATCGTTTCCCGGTCCTTCATGCGTCGCGCATGGAAGCGATAACGACGGAACTCCTTCTCGGCGATCTCCCGCCCCAGGCCGATGGAGCGCTGGCGCTCGTGGACATTGAGCCACTGGCGGATCTTGGCCCTGGCCTTGGAAGTGCGCACGAGGCGCAATGAATCCCGGCTGGGATGATGCTTGGGTGAGGTCTGGATCTCAACGATATCGCCGCTTCGTAACTGATGGCGCAAGGGAACCATCTTGCCATTGACCCGGGCACCCACGCACTGGTGTCCCAGATCCGTATGGATGGCGTAGGCGAAATCAAGCACGGTCGCTCCACGTGGGAAACTGAAGACATCCCCCCGGGGTGAGAAAGTGTAGACCTCATCAGGGAACAGGTCCATGCGGGCCACCTGCAGGAACTCCCGCGGGTCCTTCACATCCTTCAGCAAGTCCAGGTACTGCCGCAACCACTGACCCGTGGCACGGTCGTCTTCCCCCGCCCCTGGTCACCCTCCTTGTACGACCAGTGGGCCGCGATCCCCTCCTCGGCGATGCGATGCATCTCCGGAGTCCGGATCTGGACTTCAAAGGGCTGCCCCTTCTCCGATATGACCGAGGTATGAAGGGATTGATAGCCGTTGGGCTTGGGCATGGCGATGTAATCCCTGAAACGGCCCGGGACAGGCCGCCAGAGACTGTGAATCAGGCCCAGAGCGCCGTAGCAGTCCCTCAGGGAGGGAACCACCAGGCGGAAGGCCACATAGTCGTAGACCTGCTCCACCGGGATGACCTGGCGCTTCATCTTCGCCAGAATACTGGTGAAGCTCTTCATCCGTCCCGATACTTCTGCCTGGATGCCCTGGCCCGCCACCGCCTGACCAAGGCGCTTGCCCACCTCTTCGATGAAATTATCGGAGAGTTTGCGGCGGGAGTCCAGGCTGCGAAGGAGGTCATGATAAGCCTCAGGGTCCAGGTACCTGAGAGCCAGATCTTCCAGCTCGCTCTTGATCCGCCCGATGCCCAGTCTGTGGGCGATAGGAGCGTAAATCTCCCGTGTCTCCAGGGCGATCTCCACCTGCTTCTCGGGCGACAGATGGTCCAGGGTCCGCATGTTGTGCAGGCGGTCAGCCAGTTTCACCAGGATCACCCGGATGTCATCCACCATGGCCAGGAGCATCTTTCGCAGATTCTCGGCTTGACGCTCCTCCTTGGTGCGAAACTCCAGCTTGCTGAGCTTGGTGACGCCGTCAACGATATGGGCGATATCTCTGCCGAAATATTCCTCGATGGTGGCCTGATCCACCAGAGTGTCCTCCACCACGTCATGGAGCAGCCCGACCACCAGGCAGGTCATGTCCAGATGGAGATCCGCCAGGATGCCTGCCACCTCCAGGGGATGGATGAGGTAGGGCTCCCCCGAGCGGCGGGTTTGTCCCCGGTGCTCCCGGGCTGAGAAGACGTAGGCCCGCCGAAAAAGGTCAAAATCGGCCTGCGGGTTGTAGGCCTCGACCTTTTCCTGGATGTCTTCGTAGCGGATCACGGCGCTCCCGGCTTTCCGGAACGCCGATTATACCGGCAAGGGGGCCGGTCGGCGGCGGTCAGCGTCTCCCGGCCGACCGGCGCTTGTTTCGGCTTTTTTTTTCGCCTATCGCAGCCGCCACCGGAACCGGCTGGCGGGTGCTCACCTTGCGGCTCTCTCGCCACTGGCCATAGAGGATAACCACCGGCGAGGCGATGAAAATAGTGGAGTAGGTTCCCACCACGATCCCGAACATCAGGAGAAAAGCGAAGCCGTGAATGGTTTCGCCCCCAAAAAGGAAGAGCGAGACCACCACCAGGAGAGTGGTCATGGAGGTGAGCAGGGTGCGGCTGAGGGTCTGATTGATGGAAGTGTTGAAAATAGACAGGGTGTCGCTGCCGCGCATGAGCCGCATGTTCTCCCTGACCCGGTCGAAGATGACAATGGTGTCATTGATGGAATAACCCAGGAGGGTCAGGATGGCGGCCACCAGGATCAGATCAAACTGACCGCCCCAGAGGTCGTACATGCCGGCCGCGATGATGCCGTCATGAATGAGAGCGACAATCCCACCCAGGGCAAAGCCCAGGTTGCGGAAACGGATGGTGATATAGAGCAGCATCCCTGCCAGGGCAAGCCCCATGCCCAACTGGGCCTTCCAGGCCAGCTCGCCGCCAATCTGGGGCCCCACGAACTCCACCCGGCGCACCGTGAACGGCCCCAGGAGGGTGTTTGCCTCCAGGTAGGTCCGGACCTGAGGGGTCATGCCTTCCACCTGATCCAGATCGGAAAAGGAGAGGAATAAACCGGCGTGATCCCGGCGGTAAGCGGCGATGGCCGTGGCCAGGGACCCGGCCTGGGATTCACCGCCCGGCCCGGCGGCCAGGAGGAGCGAGATCTCGTGACTGTTGGCCATGTTCAGGTCGATACCTGCACCGCTGGTGTCAGCACCGGAGAAGGTACGCAGCACTTCAAGAACAGCATGGTAAACCCGGGTCTGCTCACCTTCCTTGGCCGCAGGCTCCGCCGGGGAAACCACAGGCGCGGGGTTCGGGGCGACCGCGGCGGCGGGCGTCTCGGTCTGGCCAGCTGACTGCTCCTGCGGCTCATCCGTCGCGGGTGGTGACGGGACAGGCTGGGCGTCGGTCCCGTCCCTTTCCTGGGCCGCGGCCACGCCGGTCTGCTGCTGGCTGCCGACCCGGATGACGAGCTCGTGCTCTTCCACGGCGCCGATACTCTGCAAAGAGACATCACCCAGGCCAAGATCGTTGAGCTGCCCGCGCAGGATATCCAGTGCCGGCGCCTCGGCGAATTTCACCTGGATCTCGGTGCCGCCTGCAAAGTCGATCCCCTTGTTGATGCCGTTGCCCAGAGCCCACAGGGAAATAGCCAGGATAATCCCCGACAGGGCAAAGAAGATGTATCGCTTGCCCAGAAAATCGATATGCGTGGGACGTAGAATTTCCATCAGATGCTCAGGCGTTCCTGGCCGGCCCTGCCGGAGAGGACAGCCATGAAGATAGTGCGGGAGACGAACAGCGCGGTCACCATGCTGGCCAGGATCCCCACCATGAGGGTAATGGCGAACCCTCGGATGGGGCCCGTCCCGTACTGGAAGAGGAAAACAGCGGCAATAAGGGTGGTCACATTGCTATCCACGATGGCCGACAGGGCCTTGCCGAAGCCGCCTTCCACGGAGGCACGCACACTCTTGCCATTGCGAAGTTCTTCTTTGATCCGCTCGAAAATGAGGACATTGGCATCCACGGCCATGCCGATGGTGAGAATGAAGCCGGCGATTCCGGGCAGGGTCAGGGTCGCACCCATGGAGGACATGATGGCCAGCACCAGGAGAAGGTTCAGCAACAGGGCGACCACCGCGTTGATGCCGGAAAATTTGTAGTAGACCAGCATGAAAACCATCACCATTGTGAGGCCCAGGATTGCCGCGAAAATCCCCTTGCGGATGGAGTCCATGCCCAGGGAGGGCCCCACGGTCCGTTGCTCCAGGACATCCAGGGAAGCCGGGAGGGCGCCGCTCTTGAGCTGCAGGGCGAGTATGTCGGCACTCTCCACGGTGTAGTTGCCCTCCAGCACACCGCTGCCGGGAATCACCGAGTTGATGACAGGCGCGGTGAGAACCTCCTTGTCCAGCAGAATGGCCATCTTCCTGCCGACATTCTCACGGGTGAGATTCTCAAACACCCGACCGGACGTGGCTGTGAGCGTAAATGCGATGTTGGGTTCACCGAACTGGCCCTGGCCGCGCTGGGCATTCTTGAGGTCGTTCCCCTTGATGGGCGAGGCCTTGGTGAGAGGCCACCAGACCGTGACCTGGCGGTCATCGAGCCTGTCTGCTCGCTTCTCGGGATAGAGCTCCACTCCCGAGGGCAGGGTGCCGCCAAAGGCGTCAATGAGGGTCTGGCGATCGGAGTAGCCGTCCCAGGCCCTGAAATCGGTGACTCCCGGCGGGTAGACCACCAGCTTCCATTCCAGGAAGGCCTGGCGCCGGAAGACGTCAATGACGGTCTCCGGATCCTCCACTCCGGGAAGCCGGATGAGAATGCGATTGGCGTCGGGGCCGAATCCCTGCTGCTGGATGATGGGCCCGGCCACACCATAGGCATCGACCCGCGTGTGAATAGTTTGCAGGCTCTGCTGCACCGCTGCCCGGCGAATGGCCTGGCTCTCGAACGTGTCCAGAGTGAGGATGAGGTCGTCGCCGGCGCTGCCCTGGTTGTATCCGGGAAGCTGCTCATTCAGGAGAGCATCCAGCCGGCTGCGACCTTCCGCATCCAAGCCTGTCACCCGGATCGTATCCTCGCCCTCACTGGCAAGGTCGTTGAAAGGGATGGAATTGTCGGTGAGGAGAGCGCGCACCGTCTCCACGTCCGACTCCACTTTGGCGGCGACCGCCTCACCGGAGTTCACCTGCAGGACCAGATGAATACCGCCCTTCAGATCCAGGCCCAGATGCACCTTCTCCTGGAGGGGATAAACAGACCACACAGCCGAGAAGACCATGGCCGCTATGAGGAGGAAACGCCAGCGTAGAGGAGTCATAAAACCGGTCCCGTGAAAGCGCTGTTCAGTCGCTGAGTTTGGAGGATACCGCGCTGCGCGAGACCTCGATCTTCACGCCATCTGCAATGCGGAGCTGAATGATCTGGTCGGTCACCCCGACCACCTTGCCGTGGAGGCCGCCACTGGTCACCACCTTGTCACCGTTGCGCAGGGTGGCCAGCATCTCCTGCGTCTTCTTGCGTTTCTTGCGCTCGGGTGCGAACAATAGAAAATAAAAAATGACCGCCATGAGGATAAACGGGAAGAGCTGCATGAGCGCAGATGGTGCCTCCCCTTCCTGGGAAGACGACGTCATGAGAAACGTGGCCAGGACAGTCGCGAACATGAAACCTTTGCTCCCCGTTTGGGTATGGCCGGTACGGCAGACCGGCCTCTGCACCGAATGTGAATCGGAACGAAGGACTTTCGCCCATCGCAGGTGCCTTGTCAAGACCGGCTCCCCCGCCTGCGGGGCGGCCCGGCACCCGGTGGGAAAGCCTTGAGAACCGGGTGTGGACCCATCTAGACTGCCCTCGCCGTCCCTGACACGCCTTCGGCCCGGTGGCGGATGGAGCCTCATGACCCATCTTTCGGACGAGACCGGGGAAGCAATGTTCATCAAATTGGCGGGATTTGATGTGGGTGGCGGTTGCCATGCTTTCTCCACCCGCAGCGGGGGCATGCCCCATGGCGGCAAACTGGAAGCCTGTCTGCCCCGCTTCCTTGCCGCCGCCGGCTTCCCCGCCGGGGCCACACCCTTTCCTCTGCGCCAGGTCCATGGCAATCAGGTCCACATCGTTCCGCCGGGAGCCCGCCCGACCCAGGATCCTGCGGCCGACGGCGCCGTCACTGCACGGTCCGGCGTGATCCTCCTGGTCCGGACCGCCGACTGTGTGCCGGTTCTGCTGATGAACGCAGCCTCCGGCGTGGTCGGCGTGATCCATGCCGGCTGGCGCGGTGCGCTGGCGGGCGTGGTGGCCCGAACTCTGGAGGTCATGGCCTCCCTGGGGGCCTCACCCTCATCCACCCGGGCGGCCATCGGCCCGGCTATCGGCCCCTGCTGTTTCCAGGTCGGCGAAGAAGTGGCCGCTCCATTCGCGCGCCTCTCCCCTGCCCTGGTGAAGGATCAGGGTCCCCCATGGCGGCTGGACCTGCCCGGGGCCGTCGCCCATCTCCTGCGCCAGACCGGCGTGCCGGAGGAAGGCATCCGGAGGGTGGCCGCGTGCACCCGTTGCCGCACCGATCTCTTCTTTTCTCACCGCGGCGAACAGGGCCTGGCCGGCCGGCTCATCGCCGCCATAACCATCGCCTGACCGCTAGAGGTCGCCAGCTTCTTCGATGCGGTATCTGTAGCCCTGCTCCGCCAGGAAGATCTGCCGGCGGCGAGCGTACTCCACTTCCACCGTTTCACGGCTCACAAGGGTGTAAAAACAAGCCCGGTTGGCCCCTTCCTTCGGACGCAGGATGCGACCGAGGCGTTGGGCTTCCTCCTGACGAGAGCCGTAGGTACCCGATATCTGCACCGCCACCGCCGCCGCAGGCAGATCCACCGCAAAGTTGGCGACCTTGGAAACCACGAGCACAGGCAGATCACCCTGCCGGAACAGACCATAGAGGCGCTCCCGCTCTTCCTGGGGCGTGGAACCCGTGAGTATGGGCAAGTCCAGACGCTCAGCCAGGTCCCGCAACTGAGCCAGGTACTGCCCGATGACCAGGATCCGTTCACCCCGGTGTCGCTCCAAGAGATCGGCCACGCAGGAATCCTTGGCGGGATTGGTGGCGGCCAGGACATAGGCCTCCCGGTCGCCGGCGGCGTAGTACCGGCGGCGCAGTTCCGCACTCAAGGGCACACGGACCTCGATGCAGGAAGCGGCGGCGATGAAACCCTGGCTTTCCAGTTCGCGCCAGGGCACATCATATTTCTTCGGCCCGATCAAGGAAAAGACATCATCCTCCCGTCCGTCTTCACGCACCAGGGTCGCCGTCAGCCCCAACCGGCGCCGACTCTGGATGTCGGCCAGGAGGCGGAAGACAGGGGCCGGCAGAAGGTGGACCTCGTCATAGATGATGAGACCCCAGTTGCGCTGGTGGAACAGGGCGAAGTGCGTGAACGGCGCGTCCCGGCTGCGGCGGTGAGTCAAAATCTGGTAGGTGGCCACGGTCACCGGACTCACGGTTTTCACCTCGCCGCTGTACTCGCCGATCTCCTTCTCGCTCAGGGAGGTGCGTTCCAGCAGTTCCCGGCGCCATTGCCTGAGGGCCGTGATGCTGGTGGTCAGGATCAACGTAGAGGTCTGCAGTTCCGCCATGAGTGCCAGCCCGACCACGGTCTTGCCGGCACCACAAGGCAGGGCGATCACACCGGACCCGCCGCGGGCGCTGCCTCCCGCATGAAAGACCCGGACTGATGCTACCTGGTAGGGGCGCAGGGAGAACGGATCCCCCGACAGCGTGGTGGCTCGCAACGACATGGGCAGGGGCTCACCTTCCACGTAGCCGGCCAGGTCTTCCACCGGCCACCCCAGTCGGGTCATGGCCTGCTTCAGCAAACCCCGGTTGCTCGTGGCCACGGCGCGGCGGCCGGCTCCCAGGTCAGCGCCCAGAAGGGAATGAATTCGCGGGTTGGCGGCGATCTCGGCCAGCAGCGCCTCATCACCGGATTCCAGGGCGAGATGACCGTCGTCCAGAGGGCAGAGGCGGAACCGGCCCCAGCGCCCCATGAGATCGCGCACCTCGGCCGCCAGCGTAGGTGGCACCGGGAAACGTGAATGGGCGGCCAATGCCGCCATCATCTCATCGGCGGCCAGGCCAGTGGCAGCGGCATTCCAGAGAGAGAGAGGCGTGATTCGATAGGTGTGGACATGTTCCGGGCTTTTGATCAGCTCGGCGAACCGGGCCAAGGCATCACGGGCCTGTTCCGAGGCGGGCAAACCCATTTGCAGAAGAACCGTCCTGTCCGACTGGACGATCATGGGACGCTGGGCTGGATTGCTTGACACCCCCTACCCCCTATCTATAATCGCGGAGAGAGGAGTATCTGCCGTGGAACATCAAGTCAAGGAGATTCTCGACGATCTGCGTTTCATCCAGGACCGATTCTTCGCTCGTTCCACCGCGGAACTGGTTCTCCTGGCCGATCGTGTCGCCAATACTTTCCGTTCCCAGGGTCAACTGCTGGTCTTCGGGACAGGCCCCAGCAATCTCATCGCGCGCATCCTGGTGGATGCTCTGGTCCACCGGGTAGCTGCCAACCGTCCTCCCCTGGCAGCTGTGGCCCTGGGCACCGATGCGGCACTCATGAGCGGCATCGCTGAGGAGAGCTCTCTGGATGAGGTCCTCGCCCGTGAACTCGCCGCCCAGGCCCGCAAGGGAGACATGGTCATCGCCTTCTCCCGGGATGGTGAATCCCCCGCCTGCACCAAGGCTCTGGTGGCCGCCAGGGAAGCCAACCTGCCGACAGCGGCGTTCCTGGGCCGTGATGGCGGTGTCATGAAAAACTACGCCGACCACGCCCTGGTGGTGGAAGCGGAACACCCGGCCCGGATCCACGAGGTTCACTTGGCAGCGGCGCAGATCCTCGCCCAACTGGTGGAGCGGAAGCTCTTTCCTCGCTGAACCACCCGGAAGCACAGCCCCCGCGTCACTTGCCGGCCTTGATCCAGAGTTCCAGTTCCGGGCGGTCCGGAGCCTTCGGCTGCAAATCCAGATAGGTTTGAAAGTGCTCCTTGGCTTTGGCCGTCTTCTTCAAGTCCCGGTAGGCATACCCCAACTCGCGGTGCGCGGCGGCGTACTTGGGATTGATGGCAACAGCACGCTCGAACGCATCCACCGCGGCTTGTGATTTCCCCTCATTGACGCTGATAGCCCCGATATTGAAGAAAATCGCAGCGCCTTTTTTCCCCTGGCTGGCGCCGGCCCTGGCCGCTTTCTGGAAATACTCCTCGGCCTTTTTCTGGTTGCCGTTGCTGCTGTACAGGGCGCCCAGGTTCATGAGGGCACCCAGGTTGGCGGGATCCTTTTCCAGTGATTGCTCGAATACCGTGGTCGCCTTGTCGTTCTCACCCACGTCACGGTAAAGGCCGCCCAGGGTCGCCAGCATGCTGGCCTGGGGATCCTCCGACCCTTCGATCTCCTTTTCCATGAAGCCCACCGCGTCCTGGGTGCGCCCCTGCTGCTGGGCGAGGAGCGCCTGAAAATACTGGACGCCCGCTCGATGCTTGTCGCGATCCAGTTCCTGCACACGGCGCAACTGGGCGGCAGCTTCGTCAGGGCGGTCCATGTGGTAGTAGCTCTGGGCCATGGCAAAGGCCAGGCCGGCATCCTGGTCACCTCCCTCCAGAACCTGTGCCTCTTCGAACTGCGCCAGGGCACCGGCGTAGTTCTTCACGTCGAACATCTCACGGCCTACCTCGGCCGGGTGCCGCGTGCGGGTGACCTTCTCGGCAATATCAGCGTCGGGCATGGCTCCCTGGGCTGCGGCCATGGCCAGCTCTTCATATTTCTCGGGTGTGGCCATTTTGACCGTGAAGACGGCTATACCGGTCGGGGCCAGGCGGATCTCCCGCTCCGCCTGGGCCATGCTGAAATGGGCCGGGCCGAAGGAGCCCATATCGCTACCGTCAGACGCGACGTTGGACATCTCCAGGTAATAGACCTTATAGCCTTCCTTGACGAACTCGAACTTATAGGGCCCGAAATTGACCAGCGGGTGAACAAATCTCCCCTTTTTATTGGTCTTGACCTTGGTGTTCTTGACCTTCGTCTCGGTGCTATTGAGAAAAAGGGTGACACCCGCCAGGAGCTTCCCATCGGGGTCGGTAACGGTCCCCGACACATGGGTGTACCCCGACGCCCCTGCGCCACGGACCTGCGCCTGGGCTGAACCGGCAAGGAGGCAGGCAACCAAGATGAGCGCCATAGCGCTCCAGATGCGGAAATTTCTCGAGAAACGCGGCATGGGAC
>JAPUKF010000097.1 GCA_027295805.1 Acidobacteriota bacterium
CAGGTTGACGCGGGATGTCACGTCCGAGCAGACCATCCTCATCTACAGTCTGGGCGTGGTGGCTGTGACGGTCTTCCTTCTGCACCTGGTCCAGATCAGTTTCAGCTATGCCAAGATTGCCATCGTCCAGGAAGAGCGCACCGGCATGGTGAAAGCCGCGTGGCACGGGTTCCGCTTCGTGGTGGCCCATCCGCTGCCGGTGCTCGGTCTGGCACTGGGGCTCGGGGCCATCTCGCTGTTCCTGCTGGCCGTCTACGGCTGGCTGGCGCCTGGGCCGGCTCAGTCGGGCTGGGTGACGGTGACGCTGGCTTTTCTGGCCGGCCAGATCTACCTCGGGATCAAGTTGTTCATGAGACTCTGGCTCCTGGCCAGCCAGCTATCCCTTTACCAGCGCTTCACTCCGGCGGCGAGGGGCGGAGACCTGACTCAAGGGATGCACCGGCAGGTAACACAGGCCGCTCCATAGACCGATTGCAGTCGGTGCAGCGCGACGCCCTGCCCGGGTCAGGTGCCTCTCAGAATGGTCTGATATTCGGTCGGGTCGTTGTCCTTCTTGCTCCCCGCTGATGTGCCGCAGGCTGTGCACCGGTACTCATACCGGTTGCCATTGGGCAGCACGAGGAGGAGATGACGGCGCACGGCCTGGGACCGCTTGCAGCGCGGACAGAACAACTCGGAGGCCTCAAGAGAGTCATACTGGCGGTTTCCGCTCACTCTTCTGAGATTATCATAAAAAAAGTCTGATTTCGCCCGCTCAAGGCGTGCCGAGATCCCCCGGCGCCTTTCTTGACACCCCTGTCAGGCCCCGCTACGATCCTGGGCCAATGGCGATTCGGATTGACACGTCGGCCCGCCTCACGTGGTGGGAAAAGCTGTACCTGCCGCAGATTATCCAGGGTCTGGCCATCACCTTCCGGCATATCTTTCGTCGCAAGGTGACCATGCAGTATCCGGAGGAGAAGTGGGAGCTTCCCGAACATTACAGAGGCATTCCCGTCCTCATCAAGGATCAGGACGAGCGGCCCAAGTGTGTCGCCTGCTTCCTGTGCGAATTCATTTGCCCGCCGCTGGCCATCTCCATCGAGGCCGGCGAGTTGCCCGCGTCCAACAATGTGGAGAAGTACCCCGTCAAGTTCGAGATCAACATGTTGCGCTGCATCATGTGCGGCCTGTGCGAGGAAGTCTGCCCCGAAGACGCCATTGTTCTTTCCAAGACCTTCGAACTGGCCGGCACCAGCCGCGAAGAGATGATCTTCGACAAGGAGAAGCTCCTCGAGCTGGGCGGTGTGCGCCAGGACCCCATTCAGAAATGGGCGCAAAAATAGGCCATATCCCGCGCAGGATCCAGGCATGATTCTCACCAAGCGCTTCCGCTTTGAGGCTGCCCATCTGTTGCCTCGCCATCCGGGCAAGTGCCGCTTTCTCCATGGTCATTCCTACGCCCTGCGCGTGGCGATCCAGATGGAGGTGGACCCCGAAACCGGCATGGGCTGTGATTTTGCTGAACTGGGCAGCATCGTGGACAAGCAGGTTCTGGAGCAGGCGGATCATCGCAACCTGAACGACTTTCTGGACAACCCCACCGCGGAAAATATCTGCGTGTGGATCTGGCCGCGGCTGGCGAATCATGTGCCCGGCCGTCTTGTTGAAATCGAGTTGCACGAAACCGAGGATTGCTCGTGCGTCTACCGTGGCCCGGACAACGAAACTCCCTGATGGGAGCGCCGCTGCCCCGGCCCTGTTCTCACCGGGAACGACCACCTCTGGAGAAGAAAAAGTGAATCGTCTGTTATTTACCGTGGCTGAAGTCAACGCCATGCTACCCAACATCCGCCGGGCCGCTGACCTGGTACAACGCGGGTCCGAGCAACTGCATGAACTTTCCGGGCGTCTTTACGGCAATAACCGCCCCCCTGCCGACACCCTGGTGGATGCGAGCTACATGGTCGGCCTGAAGCAGGTCATGGAAGGCGTCGAACTCATCGGTGATCTGGGCGGAGAGATCAAGGATCTGGGCAGGGGACTCATCGATTTCCCGTCCAGTTACCTGGGCCGCAAAGTTCTGCTCTGCTGGCAGCCGGGCGAACAGAGGTTCAAGTTCTGGCACGATCCGGGCGCCGGATTTGCCGGCCGCAGCCCTATCGAGAATGAGCGCGACTTTGAAGGCGAACTCGCCGAAGAGCACCGTCCTGGCAGCGAAGACGAGGCGGACGATTCCGGTCTCATATGACACGAGCGGCTGAACCGGGCGGCCTGCAGGAGGCGGCGCTGGACTGCTGGAGCCGGCGGGCCCCATCCCTGGCCGGGCTGCCCGCCATGTTGGCGGACCATCCGGCTGCATTCCGGCTGGCGGGCGCAGATGACTTCCTGGATATCGCCTGCGACGAGCCGGTGCGCGGCCGCGTCAATCGCTCTCACCTGCGCATGACGGCGCATGGTGGGGAGCTGATGGTTGTGTTCTACCGGGCCAGCCCGGCGGCAGACGGCGGTCATTACGGTTACGGCGGGATCGCCGCGCGCACCGATCGGCTGCGGGTCGACCAGGTGCGTGCCTGGCTGGATTATCTGGCGTCGGGATTTGCCGAGGAATCGGCGCCGCGGGGAATGCAGACATCCTTTCAGTACCCAGTCCCCGCGGGGGAGGTGGCACCGTGAGGCTGGACGGCAAGGTGGCCCTGGTGACCGGCGCCGGCAGCGGTATCGGCCGCACCACCGCCCTGCGCCTGGCGTCGGAAGGGGCTGCCGTGGCCGTCATGGGCCGGCGGGAGAACCTGCTGGAGGAAACCGCCGAGCAGGTGCGCCGGGAGGGCGGGGAATCCCTGGCTCTGCTGGGCGATGTCTCCTCGGAAGGCGACGCCAGCGAAGCCGTGGCCCGTACCGAGACCGCGTTCGGTGGCCTGGATATCCTGTTCAACAATGCCGGTGTCGTTCATGACGGTGATGTGCTGGAGACCAGCCTGGACACCTGGCGGGAGACCCTGGACATCAACCTGACGGGCCCGTTTCTCATGAGCCGGGCGGCGGTTCCGTGCCTGCGCCGGCGAGGCGGCGGCGTCATCATCAACAATGCCTCGACTCTGGGGCTGGTGGGCCTGGCCCGGGCGGCGGCCTACTGTGCTGCCAAGGGTGGCCTGGTGAGCCTCACCAAGGCCATGGCTCTGGATCACGCGGCCGAGAAAATCCGCGTCAACGCCATTTGCCCCGGCGTGGTGGATACGGCCATGCCCCGCCGCCGCGGCCTGGCCGACGCCGATCGACGACGTCTTGATGAAGTCTACGGCCCTCTCCATCCGGTGGGCCGGGTGGGCACGCCGGAGGAGGTCGCCGCCCTGGTCGCTTTCCTCGCCTCGGACGAGGCGGCGTTCATCACGGGAGTGGCGTACCCCATCGACGGTGGTCTCACTGCCGTTTGACCCCTGCGAGTGCTAGGATTCCTGTTCCATGACACAGACAACCGAAGAGCGCCTGAGGGCGGTCGTTGCCGCTGTTCTTGATCCTGAGTTGGAGCGCCCCATAGGCGACCTCGCCATGGTGAGCCATGTGGGCCTTGACGGAGCGAGAGCCCAGGTGACCCTGAAGATTTCGCCGCCTGAGAGCCCCGTGCGCGAACCCCTGGAGGCCTTGGTGCGCACGGCGGCAACCGCCGTGGACGGGGTCGAGTCCCTTGATTTGACCTGGGACACCGAGATTCCCCGTACGGTACCTGCCGGCAACGACATCATTCCCGGAGTCCGCAATCTGGTCCTGGTGGGCTCGGGCAAGGGCGGCGTCGGCAAATCGACGTTGACCACCAGCCTGGCCCTGGCCCTGGCATCCCAGGGCGCCCAGGTGGGCCTCATGGACGCCGATATGTACGGCCCCAACCAGCCCACCATGCTGGGCGTGACCGGTGAGCCCCTGGGGCAGGGCAAGAAAATGGTGCCGTTGAAGGGTCCCGCCGATCTGCGCGTGATCTCCATCGGGTTCTTTCTCAAGAAAGACGAGCCTCTTATCTGGCGTGGCCCCATGCTGCATGGCGCCGTGCGGCAGTTTTTGGCCGACGTGGCCTGGGGCGATCTGGACTACCTGTTCATCGATCTGCCTCCGGGCACCGGCGATGTACAGCTCACTTTGTCCCAGATGGTTCCCGTCTCCGGTGCCGTCATGGTGACCACTCCCCAGGCGGTCTCCCTGGAAGACATGAAGAAGTCGGCCCTGGCCATGAACAAGGTCAACATCCCGGTCCTGGGCATCGTCGAGAACATGTCCGGCTACGTTTGCCCCCACTGCAACGAGACCGAAGAC
>JAPUKF010000098.1 GCA_027295805.1 Acidobacteriota bacterium
GATCGGCGACCGGCACCCCATGGAGATCAACGACTACCCGCCATTCCGGGTCCGGCTCTCGCCACTCCCCCAGGTGGACCGGGCTCTCATCGCCGAGCGCGTGCGCCCGGTCCTGGCCAGTGCCGCAAGGGCAGCCCGCAAGATCGATCTCTCCGGCCGCATGGAGCTGGCCTTCGCCCCGGTGCGGGTGGAACTTCACGAAGGGTCGTGGCATGAAGGCCACCCCGGGGCCGGTTTGTTCATGGACGGCTATCACGACGTGGCGGACTGGCCGGAAGAAGACCTCGCCCGCTGCCATCCGCGCATGCTGACCCTGCTGCGGGATCTGCTTCATGAGTGGACGGGACGCGACATGCAGTGGTCCGCGGACGCCTGCCGCAGCCGCTACGACTGCTGGCATATCCGCGCACTGAAAGCCCTCGCCCATGACCGCCTTCATTCCAGTCTTCTCATGGCCATGCTGGCCGGATCGGTGGACGACACCTCGTTTCTGGTGGCCGACCGAGAGATATGCCTGGAAGGGAATGTACCCTGGGCGGAGGTTCTGGCCGCTCTGCAGGCCGTGACCAGCGAGGGGAACAAGTTCCAGTTCACCCAGTGCTACCACGGCCGGGAGGAAACGCTGATCCTGAGGTTCTCCGGGGAACTCTCCGAGATGGGCGTGGCCGCCGCCCTCACGGGCCAGGGTCCCGAAAAGAGACAGGGCAGCTTCACGCGGGCCTGCAGCACTCTGCGCCGCGCCGCCCAGCGCTTCAGCGTGGAAGTCACACATGGAGGTGCCGGCGGCCAGGAATGGGGCATCGTCATGGTGTTCGCCGAACGGGGGCTCGCCTGCTAGCCCGTGGCCCCTCCCGGTCCCTCTACTTGTTCGATCCCGAGGACCGGCGCTGGCGGCGTCCCTGGGCAGAGATGCTGCCGGCGGGATTCACGGACGTCGAGATCTCGGAAGATCGGTTCCGCACAGCGGACGGGGATGCCGAAGACGGTGTCGTGATCATCCACGCCTCGCAATTACCCGGCAGTCAGCACCGGAATCGCATCTTCGACAGCGCAGCCTCCGCCAACCTTCATCTCCTTCTCATTTCAGGCGGTCACCAGGAAGTGTCTCCGGTCGCCGAGCACATTCACCGGCGGCGAACGCCGGTGCGCATGCGCGAAGTGGACGCGGGCTTTTGCAGGTGCTTTTCGCGCTTCTGGCAGCACTTGCAGGAGACCGGGGAGATGCGCTTCGAACTTCTGGAGCCTGAGAGGGGGATGCTCACGGTGCTCGCGCTCCTCTGCCAGGGGTATCTGCTGGCTCACGTCAAACCCGGAACGACGTCGGTCACCCTACCGGGAACCGGCGCAGCCGCCAGCCGGCAGGCGACGGAGGCCATGGCGCGTCTCGGCCTCGGCGCAGACAGCACCGGTAGCGCATCATCGGTTGCCCGGCAGGCGCAGGTCAGCGACCCTTCATGGTGGAGCCCTCTCGATCTGGAGAGCCTCAGGGTTACGCTGGCAGATTCAGACCTGGGGAGCGCGGCAGCAGGCATCCTGGTGGACTCCCTGGCGGCCGGCAAGACCATCGATGGGAGCGGCGTCCTGCGGGCCTATCTGGCCCTCGAAATCCACCTGCAAGGAAACAACTAATCTGCCGGCGATGTGCCTGGACGCTGATATTGCGCGTAACGATCCGCACCAAGAAAATGGAGCGACACATACTGATCAGAGCCAACCACCCAACTGTCATGTGGCCGCGGAGGAATGTGAAAAAGCGTGCCGGGGGTGAGATCGACAATGCTGCCGCCCGAGAAGGCTGCTACAGCGAGGCCCGAGAGAACCATGCCGACATGTTCCACCTCGCAATACTCCACACCCTGCTCACGTCCCACGTGAAGTGACCATTTCCAACCAGGATCATAGGTTGCGCGACCGATGGTCAGACCACCGACCCGGACAATTTCGAAGCGGCCCTTCTCAAATTCTCGGATCTCGTCCGGGTTCTCGAATCTCTTCAGCACGGTTTCCATTATGCACCCCAATCGAACAACTCGTTGCCGATGGTCGCTATTGACGGCCAGGTCCAGCGCCTCGTCTCACCGCCTCATGATTGCTCATCTTGCTCAAGCCGCTTTCCAAGACTCACGACGTCGTCAACCTGGTACCCAAGCCGTCTATAGAATTCAATCGCAGAAGTGTTGGTCCCGCGGATCTGGAGGTTGACTTTCGGACAACCGGCCTGTTTCAACAGTCGCTCCACTTCAGCCATCATGGCGCGACCCAGCCCCTTCCGGCAATGCTCTGGAGCAACGGCCAGGTAATTGACCCATCCGCGGTGGCCTTCATACCCGCCCATGACCGTGGCTACGACATCATCGTCCAGAACACCCACGAGGAACATCTCAGGCTGGACGGTCCGCTTGCGCAGAATGTCCTTTTCGGGGTCGTTCCATGGACGCAATAAGTCACAACTCTCCCACAGGGAGATAACCACGGATGTGTCTGACCTCTGAAAGATTCGGATATTCACGGTCTAT
>JAPUKF010000099.1 GCA_027295805.1 Acidobacteriota bacterium
CCCGGCAGCCAGGAGCCCAGCGAGGCGTAGGCAATGAACGTGCCGGCCAGCAGGGGCAGGGCCCAGCCCAGAGTGCGCCGGGCCGCCTCCAGAACCAGTACCAGCCCGATGATTCCCGCCGCGATATCCGGTGCTGTTTCGTTGCCGGCGCGGTTTCCCAGCGACTGGCCGTCGACCCATAGGCGCGCGAAGATAGGCTCACTCTGCACCAGGACCCATCCCCAGGCCAGGAGGGTCAAGCCCATCAGGCCGATGTCCACCCAGCGCAAAGCCCGATTCGCGGCCAGGCGCGGATGCACCGGCACAGTGCCGAAGCACAGGCACAGGCCCAGCAACGAGAAGATCGCCAGGCGCGACTGGGGAGCCAGCAGAGGATAGTTGACCTCTGCCAGTACGAACAGACAGAGGACAGCCCCCACCAGAACGACGGCGGGGGAGAGGCGCTCTTGGGTCATGCCGGGATCTTCAGGAGCCGGGCTCCGGCTCGGGCCAGATACCTATCTCCCGGTAATACCTGATGGCGCCGGGATGAAAGGGCGTGCCGGTGTCCCGCACGACGATCTTCGGGTTGATGGCCCGGCCGGCCCGGTGTTTCTCGACGACCTTTTCACGATTCTCGTAGATGGTGCGGGTGATCTGATAGACGAGGCCCTCGTCGACGGCCTCGAATGTGATGAGGTGCATGGAGCCGAGGTTAAGCCCCGCGAAATCTTTTTCCTGCCCGCGATAGGTGCCTGCCGGAATGGTGGCGGTGTCGAAGAAAGGATAGTCGGTTGTGAGCTTGGTGACCGCTTCGGGAGCAAAGGGGATGAAGAGCGTATCCCGGGAAGCGGTGGCCTGGGTGATGGACGCCGTGGGAATGGCGCCGCCTAGAAAGGCGGCCGCGGCCGAGCCGTCGGCCAGCATGTCCACGGCGGCGGCCTGGGTATTGTGCACCGGAGTGAAATCGTCATAGGTCAGGCCGTGGGCAGCCAGAACAGGTCGCAGGAAGTAGTTGAAGCCGGCACCGGCCGGGCCGACGACCACGCGTTTTCCTCTCAGGTCGGCCAGGGTCTGCACGCCGCTGTCGGCCGGGGTCAAGAACAGGGCCACGTTGGGTGCCAGGGTCATGATGGTGCGCACCGGGTAGGCCTGCTCCCAGCCTTCGCTGCCGCGCACGGCAAAGTAACTGATGGCGGCGTTGGCCAGGGCCATGTCCAGTTCTCCGGCAGCCAGGCGGCGGATGTTCTCCTGGCTGCCCTTGGTCGCCTCTGCGGTCACCGACCAGCCTGCCGGCCCATGGCTGTCCAGCACTTCGCCCAGGGCTCCGCCGACCACGAAGAAAGCCCCGCCGGGAGGGGCCGTGCCGATGCTGAGGAAACGGGTGCCGCCGGCGCCAGCGGTTGTGGCGCTGTCAGCGGGGGCGTCGCCATCACCATCGCCGCTGCAGGCGAAAGTCAGAAAAACGAGACTCATCAGGGTGATGGCCAGTGGGCTACGGTGATGCATGATATTTCCTCGTTTCTTCGTGGCGGCCTACGCTAAAGAGGAAGAGTGGTGCTGTCAACGCCCGGCGATCTGATTCCGATGAGAAAGAGGACAGTCTTCTCTTATCTTTACAACACTTTACAGCACTTCTTGTCGCCGGGCCGGGTCCTTGTAGTAACCTTCGCACCCGTAGCCGGTCCGCATTGTAAATCGTGGGTAACACCTTCGACCTGAGAAGGTTAACGGTCGCAGGCTTGGGTGCGGGCTGGCCGGTGACTGGCGCGCACATGATCGTATGGGGCGCGGGGGAGACGGCTGGGAATGAGAACCATGGGTGGGATTGGAAAACTGGTCGTGGCAGCCGGGGTCTGTCTGACCCTGGCCTGCGCGGGCGGAGGCCAGGGCGAGTTTGCCGAAGACTGGCCTGCCTGGCGTGGGCCGCGGCAGGACGGCACATCCACGGAGACCGGCCTGGTTTCTTCGTGGTCGCCCGGCGGCGACAACATGATCTGGAAGGCGGAGTTCATAGGCCGCTCCACCCCGGTCGTGGTGAATGGCCGTGTCTGCGTCATCGGCCGCGTCGGCGAGGAGATCGATCGGCAGGAGCGGGTGGCTTGCTTCGACGCGGAGAACGGCGACCTGCTCTGGGAGGATCGCTTCAATGTCTACCACACCACCGTGCCGTTCAACCGGGTGGGCTGGGCCAGCCTGGCGGCAGATCCGGCGACCGGCAACATCTATGCCCATGGCGTCTCAGGGCAGATGATCGGCTACGCTCCCGATGGCAAACGCCTCTGGTCCCGCTTCATGGGGGATGAGCTGGGACATTACTCCGGCTATGGGGGGCGCACGCAGACCCCCCTGGTGGTGGACGACCTGATGATCATCAGTTTCATCAGCGTGGCGTGGGGAGATCTGGGCCGCCTGAGCCACCGCTATTTCGCCATGGACAAGATGACGGGTGAGATCGTCTGGGTGGCGACGCCCGGCGGCATGGCGTACGACTTCAACACTCAGTCGACCCCTGTCACCGCCACCATCGACGGCCGGAAAATGCTGGTCACCGGGAGCGGTGACGGCTGGATTTACGGCCTTAGGGTTGCGACCGGCGAAAAGGTGTGGGGCTTTCAGTTGAGCAAGCGCGGCCTCAACAGCACCGTGCTGGTCCATGGCAATCGCGTGTTCGCGACCCACAGTGAAGAGAACCTGGATGCTTCAACCCAGGGCCGCCTGGTCTGCTTCGAAGCCGTCGGCGAGGGTGATATCACCAAGACCGCCGAGGTATGGCGCAACGACGAGGTCTTCTCCGGCTTCCCTTCGCCGGCGTACCACGACGGCGTGCTCTATCTGACGGATAACTCGGCCAACCTCCACGCCCTGGACGCCGCCACCGGCGAACAAAAGTGGGAATATTCCCTGGGCACGGTGGGCAAGTCCTCGGCGGTGGTGGCTGACGGCAAGATCTACGCCACCGAGGTCAATGGACGCTTCCACATCCTCAAGCCCGGCGCCGACGGTGCCGAGAGCCTGGATATGGACGAGCTCAAGGTTGAGGACGGCCGCTACGCCGAGATATACAGCTCGCCGGCCGTGGCCTACGGCCGGGTCTTCTTCGCCACGGAGGGCGGCCTCTATGCCCTGGGTGACAGCACGCGGCCGTTGAACAATGGGCCGTTGCAGGCGGCGAACGTGCCGGTGCCTGGTCAGGGCGAGGCCGACTGGCTGCAGGTGGTACCGGCCATTGCCGTGGCCACTCCCGGCCGTCCGCTTCAATTCGCGGTGCGGGCCCTGGACGGAGAGCGCCGGCCCGTGGCTCCTCCTGAACTGACATGGTCGCTGGAAGGGCTGGACGGAGCGGTTTCCCCCGAGGGCGTCTATACCCCGGGGGAGGGTGGTGGCCCCCGCACCGGCACCGTCAAGGTGAGCGCTGGCGGTGTTGAGGCCATGGCCTGGGTCCGCGTCCTCCCCGCCCCGCCGTGGTCGGTGGACTTCGAGAGCATGGAGACGGGCACGATTCCGCCCACCTGGATCCGGGCCGGCCGCAGCTTCAAGGTGGATGAGCGGGATGGGGGCAAGGTGCTGCACCAGGCCCCCAGCGCGCGGGGCATCGACCGCCGCACCACTTTCATCGGGCGGCCCGATTCATCCGGCTATACCATCCAGGCCGATGTGCTCAGCGCCCAGAAGGGCCGCCGCCGCGCCGACCTGGGCCTCATCAACAGCGGCTACATCCTGGACCTGCAGGGAGCCCACCAGAAGGTCCAGATCCGTTCCACGTCGGCGGACCTGCGCATGGCCCAGGAGACCGACTTCACCTGGGAGATGGACACCTGGTATGTCATGAAGCTGCGCGTGGAGACCGCAGGGCAAACAGCCCAGGTCCGCGGCAAGATCTGGAAGCGGGGTGAGGAGGAGCCGGGGGACTGGACCCTGACGGCCGAGGATCCTCATCCCATCACCTACGGCAGTCCTGGCGTGGTGGGCCATGCCCGGGCGGATGCTTACTGGGACAACATTCAAGTGACGGTGAATAACTGATGAGAAAAAACTCTGTGTGGTTGATTCTGGGGGGAATGTTGCTGGCCGCGGGGACGGTGCCGGTGGCGGAGGTGGCCATGTATGGCAACACACCGTCCCACAACATGGTCAGCGATGAGAAGGACCTGCCCACCAAGTTCGATGCCGAGACCGGACTCAACATCCTCTGGTCCGCTGAACTGGGTTCGCAGAGCTACGCCGGACCGGTCGTGGCCGACGGCCGCGTCTACGTGGGCACCAACAACGAGCGGCTGTACAACCCTGAATTGAAGGGTGACCGTGGCAACGTCATGGCCTTCGACATCGAGACCGGCAAGCTGATCTGGCAGTCGGCCCACGCCAAGCTGCCGGCGGGCCGGGTCAATGACTGGCCCCTGCAGGGCGTGTGCTCCACGCCGGCCATCCAGGACGGGGTGGTCTATTACACCTCCAACCGGGCGGAGATCATCGCCGCCGATGCCGAAGGGTTCACAGACGGCGAGAACGACGGCCCGTTCAAGGATGAGACCGCCAGCGGCCCCATGGATGAGGACATCATCTGGAAGCTGGACATGATCGCTGAACTGGATGTCTTCCCGCACAATCTGGCAGCCGGCAGCCCCCTCATCGTGGACGGCATCCTCTACGTGATCACAGGCCAGGGTGTGGACGAAGGGCACGTGAACATCCCGTCCCCGCTGTCCCCCAGCTTCCTGGCCATCGACGTCAAGACCGGCAAGGTGGTGTGGGAGGGGGTCGAGCCGTCACCTGATGTTCTTCATGGGAGCTGGTCCAACCCATCCTACGGGGTCATGGGCGGCAAGGCCCAGGTGGTCTTTCCCGGCGGCGACGGCTGGCTCTACTCCTATGAGCCCAAGACCGGCAAGCTGATCTGGAAATTCGACCTGAATCCCAAGGACTCCAAGTGGGTGCTGGGCGGCTCCGGCACGCGTAACAACATCATCTCCACCGCGGTGATCCACAAAGACCGCGTCTACCTGGGTGTGGGGCAGGATCCGGAGCATGGCGAATCAGGTGGCCATTTCTACGCCATCGATGGCACCATGACCGGCGACGTCTCGGACAAGGCCACCGTCTGGCACGTGGGTGGCGACGATTTTCACCGCACCATGTCCACCGCGTCTATCCATGACGGCTTGCTCTATATCGCCGATCTGTCCGGCTTTGTTTACTGATTCGACGTGGACAGCGGCAAGCTGCGCTGGAAGTACGACACCTTCGCCGCCATCTGGGGCTCCACCTGGGTGGCCGACGGCAAGGTCTACATCGGCGACGAGGATGGCGACATCGCGGTGCTCAAGGCCGGCACCACCATGGAACTGCTGTACGAGACCAACATGGGGGCGGCGGTCTACACCACGCCGGTGGCCCGGGACGGTGTCATGTACGTGGTGTCCCGCAACAAGATCTTTGCCCTCAAGAAAGGTATCGCCCCGGCCGGCGGGACCTCGGGATCCCGCTGAAGCGGCTCGCCGGTGTCAGCCGGTGAACGCCGCGAAAGAGAGCACCATGAATGCCTCCCTGGAGAAAGAGATTGCCGCCGGACGTGAACGGCTGGATGCCCACATCCGTGAGATGGTGCGATGGCACTTCAATCCCGATACGGGCTGCGAGTTCTGGCTGAACTATGCCCGGAAGCTGGACTTTGACCCGCGGGAGGCTATCAGGAGTTACGACGATCTGAAGAAGCTGGGCCACTTCCAGGATGAATGGCTGCGGGGCGGCCCGGTGCGCAAGTGGCTGCCCAAAGGACTCGAGGGTCAGCCGCTGTGTGTTTTCGAGACCGGTGGCTCCACAGGCGTTCCCAAGACCCGCATCAATATCAATGACTTTCGCGTCGACTATGAAGCGTTCGGCGATCAGCTCTCCGATGAAGGGTTCCCCAAGGGATCCGACTGGCTCATGCTGGGTCCCACCGGCCCCCGCCGCCTGCGCCTGGCCATCGAGCACCTGGCCCAGTATCGCGGCGGGATGTGCTTCTTCGTGGACCTGGATCCCCGCTGGGTCAATAACCTGGTCAAGCGCCAGGCCTGGCAGGAGATGGACGCCTACAAAGACCACGTGATCAATCAGGCCATGAAGATCATGGGAGCCCATCCCAACATCAAATGCCTGTTCACCACGCCCAAGCTGCTGGATGCCCTCTCCCAGCGCTGTCCCGTGGAGAAGCTGGGCTTCACCGGCATCTTCTGCGGCGGTACCGAGATGACGGCCCAGTTCAACCGCTTCGTGCGCGAGGAGCTGGCTCCCGGCATCGACTTCGTGCCCACCTACGGCAACACTCTCATGGGCCTGGCCGTCGCCAAGCCGTACGAGCCGGCGGACAATTACGCCATCATCTATTACCCGCCGCTGCCAAGGGCTGTGTTTGAAATCGTCAATCCCGACAACCTGGATGAGACGGTGCCCTACGGCGCCACCGGCCGGGTTCTCCTGACGACGCTGACCAAAGAATTCTTCATGCCGCGCTTCGCAGAGCGGGACGAAGGCGAGAGGGCCGCACCCTGCAAGCGGTTCCCGTGGGATGGCGTCAGCAATCTGGGCCTCCTCTCCTCTCTCAAGACCTCAGTTGTGGTGGGAGTCTACTGATGTTGCGCCTGCCCATTCTGCGTGGGGGCAAGCCGTATCACAGCCTGGATGCCATCCAGCTCAAGCATGTGGGGACCGGTGAGACGGTTGCCCTGGTCAGCCAGGCCAATGCGGGACTCATCGCCCGGGATCTTATTCTCAACGCCCGCCACAACCGGCAGGTCCTGGCGCAACGGTCCGTTTCGGACCTTGTCGCCATCTCCCGGCGCGCCGCTGAACTGTTCATGACCGGTCGCCTGCCCATGGGAGATGTTGTGCAGGGGCCGGATGAATTCGTGGCGATCCAGTCGGCCACGACCGGTGTTCCCCGCTCCCTCTGTCACCGCAACATGGAGAAGATTCGTCACGTCCTGGCGGAGATGGAACGGATTCTCATGGGCCTGACCCGCGGTCTCGACCTGTCGGTCCTGGATGAAGGCTGGAACGGCAACGCCGCGCGCCCGGTGAGCTATCTGAGCCAGGCCGACATGCTGGGCGCGGTGCTGCCCAGCAATTCTCCGGGAGTGCACGCCCTCTGGCTGCCGGCTGTGGCCCTGAAGGTGCCGCTGGTGCTGCGACCGGGCCGGCAGGAGCCGTGGACACCCTACCGGATCATTCAGGCGTTCCTGGCCGCGGGTTGCCCTCCCGAGGCACTCAGCTTCTATCCCAGTGACTATGCCGGCGCGACGGAGATCCTGAGTCGCTGCCACCGTTCGCTCTTTTTCGGTGATGCCGCCACGGTGAAGCCATGGCTCCATGATCGCCGCATCGAGCTCCACGGTCCCGGCAAGAGCAAGGTTCTGCTGGCTCCCGACCAGATCTCCAGGTGGGAGGATCACGTCGAGATCATGGCCGCCTCCATCGCCGATAACGGCGGGCGATCCTGCGTCAACGCCTCCGGTGTGTGGGTGGGTGGTAAGGCGCCGGGCCTGGCCGAGGCCCTGGCGCGGAAACTGGCAGCCATCGAGCCGCTGCCCCTGGACCATCCTGAGGCGCGACTGGCAGCCTTCGCTGACGCTTCGGTGGCGCGACGGATCTCGGAGTTCATCGATAACCATCTGCAGGTGCCGGGCGCGGAGGATCTCACCGCCCCCTATTACAAAGATGGAAGGGTGGTTGAGATGGATGGCCTGGGCTTTCTGCGCCCCACCCTCATCCGCTGTACCGATCCTGAGCACGCGCTGGCCAGTTCTGAACTGCTGTTTCCTTTTGCCGCCTACGTTGAAGTCCCGCCGGCCGAACTGCTGGAGCGAATTGGACCGACCCTGGTGGGCACGGTGCTCACCGGCGACGATCGCTTTGCCGGCGCCGCCATGGAATGCCGGCACATCGAGAGGCTGAATCTGGGCTCCATCCCCACCGGCAAGGTTTCCTGGGATCAGCCCCACGAGGGGAATCTCTTCGAGCTCCTCTACCACCGCCGTGCTTTTCAGAATCCCGCCTCCGCCGCGAGCGATGCCGCATGACCGACGAGATTTCGCCGCCGCCGGTTCCTCGCCGGTCGACGGAAACGGGTAGGCTCCCCGGCCTGGACCAAGCGCCGTGGGACAGCCCGGTGAACGGCACCCGGGTGCTCTTCGGTGAGGGCCGGCTGGAGGGCCTGGGGCCTCTGGTCAAGGATCTGGGCGGGACGCGGGTCCTGGTGGTGACCGATCCGGGGCTGGTGCAGGCGGGTCACGCTGATAAGGCCCGGGCGGCCCTCAGGAAGGAATCCCTCCTTGCCGCTGTTTTCTCCGGCGTGGAAGAGAATCCCACAACCTTGCATGTGGCCGCGGGTGTCGAGATGGCGCGGCGGGAGAAGATCGATTTTATCGTGGGACTGGGGGGCGGCAGCTCCATGGACTGCGCCAAGGGGATCAATTTCATCCTGACCAACGGTGGCAAGATGGAAGATTACCGCGGCACGAACCGCGCTTCCCTCCCCATGCTCGCTTCGGTGGGCGTGCCCACCACCGCCGGCACCGGCAGCGAGGCGCAGGCCTATGCTCTCATCGCCCGTGCGGCTGACAAAGACAAGATGGCCTGCGGCGATGACAAGGCCCGTTTTCGCGCCGTGATCCTGGATCCCAGCCTCCTTGTCAGTGTGCCACGCCGGGTGGCCGCCATGGCCGGGATGGATGCGGTCGCCCACGCGGTGGAGAGCTTTGTCTCCCTCCCCGCCGATGACACGGCGAGAGCGTTTGCCGGCGAAGCCTGGCGGCTTCTTTCCACGCAGCTTGCACGGGCCCTGGGCGAGTCCGCCGGCCCCACTGCACGAGCGGCCATGCTCTGGGGCGCCCACCTGGCCGGAGCGGGGATCGATCGGGCCATGCTGGGCGTGGCCCATGCCTGTGCCAATCCGTTGACGGCCCGCTGCGGCGTTGCCCATGGAATCGCGGTGGCACTCATGCTGCCCCATGTGGTGCGGTTCAACGGCGAGATGATCGCGGCGGCCTACGCGGACCTGCAGGCGAGGGCCGGCAAGGCCGCCTCATCGCCCCATGACCTGGCAACGCGCATCGAGGCGTTGCGCGAGGCGTGCCACCTGCCCGCGACCCTGGCCGCTGCCGGAGTGGACACCTCGTCTCTGCCGGCGCTGGCGGATGAAGCCGCCCGCCAGTGGACGGCCGGGTTCAACCCCCGCCCGGTGACGGCGCAGGATCTGCTCAAGCTCTACCGGCAGGCCGCCTGACATCATGTGGATTCGTGCCAATCCGAGCTGCGGGAGGCCGCGTCAAGGTCGAGGCGCGCGCCGGGTGCGGGTGGGTGATCTGCTCCTGTATGGCGCCTTGATATTGCTCCCGGCTCTGGCGGCGCCGCGTTCTGCATGGGCGGCCATCGGTGACGACTGGCCCTCGTTCCGTGGAGATGCCCGCCTGACCGGTGTGGCCGCCCAGCCTTTGCCGGCCGACCTGGCCGTTCTGTGGACTTTCGAGGCAGAAGACGGCATCGAATCCACGGCCGCCCTGGTGGACGGCGTCGTCTATGTGGGTTCACTGGCCGGCAAGCTTCATGCCCTGGATTTCAAGAGCGGCAAGTTGCTCTGGACCTATGAAGCCGGCGACGAGATCAAATCATCACCCGGGGTGCGGAAAGGCGTTGTCTATTTTGGCGATGAGTCAGGCATTTTTCACGCCGTGGACGCTGCCGATGGTAAAGCGAAATGGACCTTCGCAGCCGACGGAGGTGTCATCGCCTCGGCCAGTTTTGCCGGCGGTCATGTCATCTTCGGTTCCCAGGACAATTTTCTCTATGCCCTGAATCCTGAAAGCGGTGAACTGGCCTGGAAGGTCGAGACCGGCTCCTATATCTACGGCACGGCAGCCGTGGCGCGGATGGGAGAGCGGCAGGTTGTTCTTGTGGCGGGTTGCGACGGTGTGATGCGCGGCCTGGATCCGCGCGACGGCAGCAACGTCGTGCAGGTGGGGATCGATGCCTATGTCGGGGGCAGTACTGCCGTGGGCGACCGCCTGGTCTTTGTGGGCACCTTCGAGAACCAGGTTCTGGGTATCGACCTGGCGGCCGGCAAGGTCGTGTGGGCTTACGAACATCCGCAGCGCCATTTCCCTTTCTATTCCTCCGCCGCACTGAGCGAGGACCGGGTCGTCATCGGCGGGCGGGATAAGCTCGTTCATGCCCTGGATCCGGGAACGGGTCATGCCGTCTGGACCTACGCCGCCGGCGCCCGGGTCGATTCATCGCCGGTCATTGCCGGCACCACGGTCTATTTCGGTACCCTGGGCGGTGATGTGGTGGGCCTGAATCTCAAGTCCGGCGAGAAAGTCTGGGAGTTCACTACAGGCTCCGCGGTCACGGCGTCGCCGGCCCTGGCCGACGGGCGGATGGTCATCGGGACGCTGGATGGCATGCTCTATTGTTTTGGTGCTGCCAGGGAAGAGATAGACGAGAAAGAAGAGAAAAATGACTGACACGGGAGAGGCACAGGTCGGCAGCGTCTTCGTCTCCAACTACCCGCCCTATTCGGTATGGGGGGAGGGGCAGGTGGACGCAGCCCATCGCGCCCTGGACAGGCCCGGGGCGGAAGGCGTGCCGCTGGGCCTCTATCTGCACATTCCCTTCTGCCGCAAGCGGTGCAAATTTTGTTACTTCAAGATCTATACCGAAAAAGACAGCGCCGCCGTGCGCCGCTACCTGGCGGCCCTGGTCCGGGAGACACAGCTTCTGGCCGCTCGTCCGGCGATCCAGGGGCGGCCGCTGAACTTCGTCTACTTCGGTGGTGGCACGCCCTCCTATCTTTCGAGCCGTCACCTGGAGGAGCTTGTGGCCAACGTGACCTCGGCCCTGCCCTGGGACAGGGCCGAGGAGATCACCTTCGAATGTGAGCCGGGCACCATCAGCGAGGCCAAACTCCGATCGATTCGGAGTGTCGGAGTGACACGTCTGAGCCTGGGAGTAGAGAACTTCAATGACGGTATCCTGGCGGAGAACGGCCGCGCCCACCTGTCGGAGGAAATCTACCGGGTTCTGCCCTGGATCGAGGCGCAGGGATTTGATCAGCTCAACATCGATCTCATTGCCGGCATGGTGGGGGAGACCTGGGAGACCTGGAAAGACACCGTGCGGCGCACGGTGGAAGTGGCTCCCGACAGCGTCACCATCTATCAGATGGAGCTGCCGTTCAATACGGTTTATTCCCGGCGAGTCCTGGAAAACGGCGCCCCGGTCGCGGTGGCCGACTGGGAAACCCGCCGAGCCTGGCAGGACCATGCCTATGAACGCCTGGAGGCCGCCGGCTACAGGATCTCCAGCGCCTACACCATGCTGAAAGGTGCCGGCGCCCGCTTTGTCTATCGGGATGCCCTCTGGCATGGCGCCGACCTGCTGGGAACCGGCGTGGCGTCGTTCTCCCATGTCAACGGCGTGCATTTCCAGAATGTCGCCGGCTGGGACCCGTATCTGGAAGGGCTCGAGCGGAGTGAGTTGCCCATCGAGCGGGCGTATGCCACCAGCGCTGAAGAGCGCCTGACCAGAGAGTTGATCCTGCAACTCAAGATGGGCCGGCTTGAGCCGGCCTACTTCCACAATAAATTCGGTATCGACATTGTTGAACGCTGGGCTGAAGTCTGGGCCGATCTCAAGGAGCGTGGCCTGGCCGGAGTGACACCGTCGGGTGTCGCTCTCACACGCTCCGGCCTGCTGCAGGTGGATCATCTGTTGCCGGCTTTCTACGCCCCGGGCTTCCGCAATATTCGCTACACCTGACCCATCTCTCGGAGGCAAATGATATGAAGCGCTATCTGGTGACCTGTGCTGTGCTGGCTGGATTGACCCTGGCCACCACGCCGGCCGGCGACACCGGCCATGACTGGCCCCAGTACCGGGGCGCTGGTCGCGACGGTATTTCCAGTGAGACCGGCTTGCTGACCACCTGGCCCTCGTCGGGTCCACCGGAACTCTGGCGGGCGCCCCTGGGGGAAGGGTATTCGGGGATCTCGGCGGTCGGGGAACGTCTCTACACAATGTATGCCCGGGACGGAGAGGCCCGTCTGGTCTGTCTGGCCGCCGGCGACGGCGGGGAACACTGGAGCATGACGCTGGGCAAGGGATTCAAAGAAGGGCACGGCAACGGACCGCGCTCGACGCCCACCGTGGATGGAGACATGGTCTTCGCTCTCAGCGCCACGGGCCGCCTGGTGGCTGTTACGGCCAGCGACGGGGAGATGGTCTGGGAGCACGACCTGAAGAAGGAGTTTGACGCCAAGGTGCCTCACTTCGGTGCGTCCGGGTCGCCTCTGGTGGAGGACGGCCTGGTCATCCTGGAAGTGGGAGGCAGCGACTCACGCAATCTCATGGCGTTCAAGCGAGACACCGGGGAGGTCGCCTGGGGGACCGGTGATCAAAAGACCGGTTATTCCTCGCCCCTGGCAGTGACCATCAACGGCACGCGCCAGGTCTTGTCCTTCACCGGCGTTGCGCTGGTCTCGGTGGCTCCCGATTCGGGCAAAGCCCTCTGGAGCGTGCCCTGGAAGACTTCCTACGACATCAACGCCGCCATGCCTATCTTCATGGCGCCCGATCGTATTTTCATCTCCTCGGGGTATGACACCGGCGCCGCCCTGCTCAAGGTGAGCGGTAAGGGGGATGCCATGAAGGTCGATGAGGTCTGGCGCAGCCGCGTGATGAAGAACCATTTCAACAGTTCCGTGCTGGTGGGTGGCTATCTGTACGGATTCGACGACGGCACCTTGAAATGTATTGACGGCGCAACCGGTGAGGAAAAGTGGAAGCAGCGCGGGTTTGCCAAGGGGTCGCTGCTGGCCGCCGACGGGCATCTGTTCATTTTCAGCGAAAGCGGCGAGCTGGCTGTGGCCGAGGTGACGCCGGAGGGATACAGGGAAACCGGCCGGGCCAAGCCCATGGACGGCAAGACCTGGACCATGCCCACTCTCAGCCACGGGCGCCTGTATGTTCGAGACGAAGCGGAACTGGTGGCCTTTGACCTCTCCTCCGGTTCCTGACCGGCAAGGACTCACAGGAGATGCTTTCAGGGACTCGGCGGGATGTGATCGTGGTGGGCGGTGGTCCGGCCGGCGCGGCCACCGCTGCCCTCCTGGCCATGAACGGCCGGGATGTGCTGCTCCTGGATCGGGAGGAATTCCCGCGCTATCGCATCGGCGAGTCCCTCATGCCCGCCACCTACTGGACGTTTCAGCGTCTGGGCGTTCTGGAGAAGATGCACGCCGGTCCGTTCGTGAAGAAAGAGAGTGTCCGTTTCTTCGCGCCCAGCGGCCGGGGTGCCCTGCCTTTCTATTTTGACGAAGTCGAGCAGGGTGAGAGTTCCATCACCTGGCAGGTGGATCGGGCGCCGTTCGACAAGATGCTCCTGGACCACGCCGCCGAGAAGGGGGTGGAGGTGCGCACCGGAGTCAACGTGACCGATCTCCTCATGGAAAGGGAGAGAGTCGTGGGTGTGCAGACGTCCGGCGGTGACAGAGACATGCGCTCTCTACCGGGCCGGGTGGTGGTGGACGCCAGCGGCCAGAACGGGCTCCTTGCCCGGCGCCTGGGCTTGCGCGTCATGGACCCGGGCCTGCGCCATGTCTCTTACTTCACCCGTTTTCACGGCGGCCTGCGGGACAGCGGCCGGGATGCCGGTGCGACGCTGATCCTGCGCACGGGCAACGGTGATTCCTGGTTCTGGTCCATCCCTCTCTCTGATGATCTGGTCAGTGTCGGTGTGGTGGGCCACATCGATTACCTCCTCAAGGGGCGCAGCAAGGATGCCCAGGAGGTCTTCACTGAGGAGCGGGCCCTCTGCCCGCCCCTGGAGGACCGCCTGCAGGGGGCGACTCAGGAGGGGCCCGTGCAGGTCCTGCGAGATTTCTCCTACATCTCCAGCAGGATCGCCGGCGACGGCTGGGTGCTGGTGGGGGATGCGTTCGGATTTCTCGACCCCATCTATTCCTCGGGCGTCTTTCTGGCGCTCAAGTCTGCCGAGTACGCCGCCGACAGCATCCACGAGGCTCTGGCAGCGGATGATCTCCTGGGGAGCCGTCTGGGACGCCATGGTGAAGAGTTCGTGGCGGGGGTGGAATCCCTGCGCCGGCTGGTCTATGCCTTTTACGACGACAATTTCAGTTTCGCGAAGTTCCTGCGCCACTATCCCCAGGCCCGTGAAGACCTGGTGAACCTGCTGGTGGGCAATGTTTACCGCCGGGACTGCAGCGGCCTCATCGAACTTCTGGACCGCTGGGCGCCGCTGCCGGATTACCGGCCGCTGCGCCTTTCACATTCTGCAACATGAAGGGCCGCGGGATCCGCTTCCTGCTGGTGGCCGCCATGGCCGCTCTCTTCATCCTCCGCCATGACGATTGGCTGGCGTCCCGTGACATACGGGTCCTGGGACTGCCGGCGAGTCTCACCTGGCATGTGGGGCTGTGCGTGGCCGCGACGCTGATCATGGTGCTGGCCGTCGCCTTTGCCTGGCCCCGGGGGCTGGACGACGACGAGCCGCAGGGAGGAGATTCATGACCCTGGCGGTGATTCTCGCCTACCTGGCGCTGGTCCTGGCCATCGGCCTGCTGAGCAATCGACTCTTCCGGGGCACGGGCGAAGACTACTTCCTGGCCACCCGGACCATCGGACCATTCCTGCTTCTCATGTCGTTGTTCGGCACCCACATGACGGCATTCTCCCTGCTGGGAGCCGCCGGGGAGGCGTATCGCAGCGGCGTGGGCGTCTTCGCCCTCATGGCTTCATCCTCCGCGCTGGTGGTGCCGACGGTGATCTTCCTGATGGCCCCCCGGGTCTGGAGCCTCGGCCGCCACCACGGCTACCTGACCCAGGTGCAGTATTTTCGCGAACGCTTTCAATCGGACACGCTCGGCCTGCTGCTCTTCGTGGTGTTGACCGCCCTCCTGGTGCCCTACCTGCTCATCGGTGTCATGGGCGGCGGCATCGCCATGGCACAGATCACCTCCGGCCAGGTGCCGGCGTGGGCAGGCAGCCTGCTCATCTGTGCCGTCGTGCTGGCTTACGTGACCGCCGGGGGTCTGCGGGGCACGGCCTGGGCCAACACTTTTCAGACCATGGTCTTCATGGTTCTGGGGGCTGTCACGTTCGGGCTCATCGTGCACCGCGCGGGCGGCCTAGCGCAGGCCCTGGATGCCGTGGGCGCGACCGCGCCGGAGTTGCTGGTTCGCGGGCCGGAGATCCCGCCGCTGAAGCTCCTGAGCTTCACCCTGATTCCGCTGTCGGTGGCCATGTTTCCGCACATCTTCATGCACTGGCTGACCGCGCGCCGGGCGTCGTCGTTTCGTCTGACCGTGGTGGCCTACCCTCTGTTCGTGGCCATCGTCTGGGTGCCCAGCGTCCTGCTGGGGGTTCTGGGAAGGGTGGCGGTTCCCGGTCTCGAGGGGCCGGCAGCCAACGCCGTGCTGGTCAAGATGATCAACCTCTACGCGCCGGGCGTCATGGCCGGCATGCTGGGAGCGGGGGTCTTCGCCGCGGTCATGTCGTCTCTCGACTCCCAGGTCCTGTCCCTGGGCACCATGTTCACCCAGGACATCGTGCGCCACTTCGGGTTTCACGACCGCATGAGCGAACGGCGCCAGGTGCTGGCCGGGCGCCTGTTCGTGGTGGGGATTCTGGTCGTGACCTATGTCCTGAGCCTGGTCACCCGCCCCAGCATCTTCAGGCTGGGCATCTGGTCGTTCACCGGCTTTGCCGCTCTCTTTCCGCTCATGGCCGGAGCTCTTTTCTGGCGGCGGGCCACCCGCGCCGGTGCCATCGCCGCCGTTCTCACCGTGGCTGCGGGGTGGATCTATCTGTTTGTCGGCGAGCAGCAGGCGGTTGGCACTCCGTTGATCCATGGCGGCCTCATGCCGGTGGTGATCCTGCTGGGTGCCTCCACCCTGGCCCTGGTTTCCGTTTCGCTGGTCACGCGCCCTCCCGAAGCCGACCTGGTGGCGCGTTTCTTCCCGCAGGCCGGCCGGGAGTGAGAATCGCCCACATCAGCCCGGGTGCCGGCGGCATGCTCTGCGGCGCCTGCCTGCATGACAACACGCTCGCCGCGGCGCTCATGCGCCAGGGTCACGAAGTCGCCCTGATCCCCATCTACACACCCATGCGCACCGATGAAGCGGACGTCAGCGAACCCAAGATTTTTTTCGGCGCACTCAATGTCTTTCTCAAGCAGCGCAGCCGGCTCTACCGTCGCCTGCCGACGGCCCTCACCGGCGTTCTGAACCGCCCCGGCATCATCAGGTTACTGGCTCGGGGCGATGCAACCATCGACGCGGGTTTCCTGGGAGACCTGACGGTGTCCATGCTGCAGGGGGAAGAGGGCAATCAGGCACAGGAACTGGATGAACTGGTCCGCTGGCTGCGGGATGATTACCGCCCCGATGTGGTGCATCTCTCCAACTCTCTGCTCCTGGGGTTTGCCCGGCGCCTGCGGCAGGAACTGAAGGTGCCGCTGGTCTGTTCCCTGCAGGGAGAGGAGATCTTTCTGCAGGACCTGGTGGAGCCGTACAAGCAGCGTGTGCATGACCTCCTGCGCCGGCGAGCCATGGATGCCGATGCCTTCATCGCGCCCAGTTCCGTCTATGCCGGGGTCATGGCCGAGATGCTGGGAGTGGCCAGGGAACGGATTCATCACGTGCCCCTGGGCTTGCATCTGGAGGGGCACGGGGGGCCGCGCCCGGTGCGCCAGGATCGGCCGTTCATCATCGGCTACCTGGCCCGAATCTGTCCCGAGAAGGGGCTGCACCTCCTGGTGGAGGCGTTCGTGGAACTGGCCCTGTCCCGGGGACCTGAGGCTGTGCGCCTGCGCGTGGCAGGTTACCTGGGCGGGCGGGACCGTGCCTACTTCGAGAAGGTGCAAGCCCGTGTCCGGAGTGCCGGTCTGGAGGAGGTGGTTGAGTTTCTGGGTGAAATCGACCGGCCGACAAAGATCGAATTTCTCGGCAATATTGATGTCCTTTCCGTGCCCACGCCCTACCACGAGCCCAAGGGTCTCTTCGTCCTGGAGGCCCTGGCCAACGGAACACCCGTGGTGCAGCCCGATCATGGCGCGTTCCCGGAACTGCTGGCCGCCACCGGCGGCGGTCTGCTCTTTGCCCCCGACCAGCCGGAGGACCTGGTTCGGGCCCTCATGGAGCTGCGGGATGACCCCCTGCGCCGTCAAAAGATGGGCCGCCAGGGCAGGCAGTCGGTCCTTGAGCTGTTTGACGATACTCTCATGGCCGAGCGCACCATCAAGATCTACCATGGGCTGATGTGAAGGGAGGCGGCGTGGAGCGTTTCGTGACGCGACGGCAGGTGGAGTTCGCCGATACCGACAGCGGCGGCGTGGTGCACTTTTCGCGCTATATGGTCTTCATGGAGACGGCGGAACACCAGTTCCTGGCCTCCAGGGGAATCAACGTGGACACGCGCATCCAGGGCAAGCGTGTGAGCTGGCCCAGGGTGGCGGCAAGCTGCAGCTACAACCGACCTCTCGTTTTTGGTGACCAGGTCCATATCGAGGTGAAGGTGTCGCGGCGCGGCAAGACGTCCATGACTTATGCCTTTGTCCTGCGGCGCGGAGATGAGGAGGTAGCCTGCGGCGAGATGACGTCGGTCTGTTGCGTCATCGAGCCCGACGGCCGCTTCACGGCCATCCCCATTCCTGCAGAGCTTTCCGTCCGCCTGGATGGTGGAGGGTCCGAGTCATGACCCGCGACGATGGAGTTGTCCTTCAGGATGTGTGCAAATCGTTCTCCGGTGCCGCCGGCAGCGTGGATGTCCTGCGAGGCGTCTCCCTCAGGCTGGCGGGTGGTGAAGCGGCCGCCATCACGGGTCCGTCGGGTTCGGGAAAGAGCACCCTGCTTCATTTGCTGGGCGGTCTTGACCGGCCCACCAGCGGCAGCGTCGCCATCCACGGGCGGCAGCCCGGGTCCATGACCCCACGAGAACTATCCCTGTTCCGCAACCGCACCATAGGCTTTGTATTCCAGGAT